>JAOZHV010000053.1 GCA_026014725.1 Candidatus Bathyarchaeota archaeon
TTTTGAAAGAATCTCCTTTCTCTCGGTAACAAATTTGTTTTTGTCAACCCCTATCTCAAAGTTGGCGACTATGAAATTTTTTGCGACATCAAACTTGAGAGGGATTAGATATTTTGAAAAATCATTTTGCGATAGCTTCCTATGGAGCGCTTGAGTGAAGTCTGCCTTGGTCAAAGAATTTGCTTTGAAAAAGGAGGTTCGGACCTTACTAACTTCTTTTAATAGACCATCAAGCGTAACGTTGCCTGCTTCTGTTAATAATCCAACGTAAGCTTCCGCAATCTTGGACGCAAAACTATCTAGGTCTCTGTAGCCGCTTTCATGGATAAAATCCATGATTATGGATAGTAGCCTTCTCTTCAGCGCGTCATTCATTCTTTTTTTCCTGTTTAGCTTCAATTGTTACAGGTTCGGGTGATACTTCTGCGTTTTCTACTTTTGGAATCTTGTCAAATCCAAAGTCTTTAATCAATTTCTGGCTTATTCTTAGGAGTGTGTCTACTCTTCTTTTCTTGTATATTGTCCCCTCTTTCACAACCTCTTTGACCTCCACCAGGGACATCTCTTTCAGTTTTCCGATTTCTATTGAGACATTCGGCGTTTTCATTTTCAAGTCTGCGGCAATAGTCCCCACAGTCCTAACTCCGTCAACAGCCAGATAAACCCGAGCCAGATTGATGGCCTTCTTTTTTCCAGGAACATTTCCAAAAAAATCCATTATCTCGGCAAGTATTTCCTTACCATGGGCACGCGTTAGCAACTCCATGTTGCTATCGATAGCTTCTTGGTGCCAGCGTATTTTTTTCACTTCTTCGAATATATCTTCACTTTCAGGCATGCCATCACTTCTAAATTGAGAACAGCTTCTTGTAGAACCTGCCCTTTGGTTTTTCAGTCTCGTAGATTATTCCAAGTTCCTCCCACTCCTGCAAAATGGGGAACAAAGTACCTTGCTTCACACCAACGATAGTTGCGAGTTCATTCACGTTGTGATTACCATCGCAAGCATTGTAACCCTCGACATACTTTTCGGGATTTTGTTTCTTCTTTGTGACTATATCATGAACCTTTTCTTGGGTGAACACAAGCCTGCCAAGTAGAGAAATGACAATTTCATTCTGTTTTACGATTTTCTTCCATTCTTCGCTCATAACTTTGCCTCCGATGCTTGGGACTCTTGCTCTTTTGCAACTGCGCTTTTCTTTTCGACAGTTGGTTCTGGCACTTCGATGCCAAATTCCTCCACGTCGAATGCTCGCTTGAACCTCTTACCGCCCTTAACTGCTAGGTTCTCGCCAAGCCCTAATCTTGTCCAGTTTTTCCAATTCTTTGTGACTGTTTCAGTACTGGCTATGCCTGTAGCCTTGCAAAGCTCGACAGACCCTTTGCTGCCATCACTTAACTGATAAAGCAGTTTTTTCTCAGGGGTATCCAATGTGGAATTTAACACCTCTTTCACTGCTCTCATTCCAGAGAACTTTGTCCACTTCAGAATTTCCCTAAGCAATCCCGTCTGCACGTTGTCTTGCGAACTCATTTTGTTTTACCTTCCTCTGTTGTTGTCGCGTCTTGAGCCGCAATTTTCTCTGGTTCCAGCTTCGGTTCTTTCTTTTCGGCCTTCTCCTTCTTTTTGGAAATAAGATTCAGTTGGACGCACACGTTTTGGATGCTCTTGTTGAGAAGCTTTGCAATTTCGGTTGATGTGAATCCCATTGAGTCTAACAGCTCAATTTTCTCTTGTTCAGTGCCGTAATCTTTTATGGTGCTAGCTGCGAGCAACTTAGCTATCTTGTCAAGCTTGCCAGAGATTTCTTCCAGTACACTATCTGTTGCTGTCATCTGGTTTCACCTTCTTGCCCTAAAGTTTGACTTGTAGCCTCGCCCTGTCCGGCAGCAGATGTTTTCATCTGAGGGACATTAAATCCGAAGTCTTCCAGCTCAAATGCCTTCTTGTACCTGACGCCCCCCTTAACAGAGATTGGCTCCATGAGACCCAAACGATACCATGCTTCCCAGTATCGTGCGACGGTGCTGCTACCGACATTTGCCAACTTTCCGATTTCGATAATCCCTCGATTTCCATCGCTCAAGTGAAAGACCAATCTCTTCTGTTCCGTTTCCAGAGCACTCGACATTACAGTCCTCACTTCCTTGACTCCCGAAAACTTCAGCCATTTCAGCATCTCTTTAAGGGTCTTGAGAATTTGGTCATTGATTTTGTCGCTCATCCAATATTTCCTCCTCGTTATCTGTGGTTGTCGTTTCAGTCCCTGGGGTAGGTGGAATTGTGAGACCGACTTCCTCCAGAGAGCAAAAATGCTTGAACCTTCCTTGACGGCTCTGCGACGGCTCAACAATTCCCAATCTGCTCCATTTCCTCCAGTAGTTGGCAATAGTCGCGTTGCTTCGAACATCTGTCAGTGTGGCTATTTCTCTCGTGGTGCGCTCTCCATCTGACAGTTCATAAGCCAATAATTCCTTGTCCGTCGTTAGCGTCTGCGCAAGAACATTTCTCAACTGTTGTAGCCCTGCAAAGCGTGTCCACTTTAGGAGCTGGTCCAGTTTGGAATTGATGCTCTCAAGGAGACTTAGTTGGTCAGCGACTTTTGAGTCTTCGGACATAAACCTCTGAATATCATTGTTTTAACACTTATTTAAATGTTTATTCTACGGACAAACATAGTCTTTTTTGATTATATAGTTGGCACCAAATATCCAGAATTAATGAACAAATTTGATTGTTCGTTAAAAGCTAACATGCAATTTCGTAGCTTTTCCATCTTCCTTTCCCATCGGATTTAATGAGCCCCAGTTTGACCATCTTCTGCATGTAGTTGCGATAGGCCCTATCAACAACAGGCGCACGGGTCAGAGGGCGGTATTCGCCGTAGAGGGAACAGGCAGGCATTCTTCTGTTCTTTTCAAGAATCTCGTAAATCACTTTCTGGTGCTCGTTGAGCTTGTCTATCGTGGGATATGGTCTTAGGCTTGTTTTCTTCAGTTGCAAATTTATTGCAGCAAAATTTGAAAAACTGGGTCAGTGCGTGATTCTGTTCTACAGAAGCGGCCTTTAAATACTCGTCTGCCTCCCCGCCGCGCGCTTCTAGAAAGCAGGAGGTATAATTTGCAAAATCAAGAAAACTCAAAAGAAACCGCCAAAGCTGGGAACCAGATAGCTACATCCAAACGGAAGCAGAAAAAGAAAAGTAAAATCGAACAAGTCTACCAGATGAGTCAGAAAGGGGCAACCGTTAAGGAAATAGCTGAAAAGATGAAGTTAAGTGAGCAGATTGTCCGAAGTTACATTTGGCGGGCGAAAAATCCGGAGAAATACAAGGAACTGTTACAGAGGTATTATCAAAAGAAAAGTGGAAAGGCGGGAAAACAATAGACGACAGAAAGGTCTTAAATTATTCTCCGCCTTTTTTTTGGACAGGCTATCTTGATCTTCTTAGGCGTTCCAGCTTCCCTGCTTCTTCCTTTGTCAGTGCCTCTTTGCAAGCCTTTTTGTACATAATTCTTCTGAGTTCCAAGGCTTCCGGTCTAGATGATCCTTCCGCAATCATGTCGAATAAAGCTCCATAGTCTGCTCCAGGTATTTCCTTTTCAGGTAGGGGTTCTGAAATATAGGTTTCAACGTAACTATGCAGGTCACTCGAGTTTTTTGCGTGCATCTCAATTCTGGAGCCACAACGCACGCACTTCCAGATGGCAATCGGATGAAGTTCTGGATTCTTGGGAATCGCAAAGCACTCAAAGAGAGCAATTCTGTTTCCGCATTTCTCGCAACCATTCACTAGCTTAGCCACATTTGTGCCATGTGACATAGAGGTTCTCTTGTTCAAAACGTTCACCTCCACTTAGTTCTTGAATGTCTTGAGCCTATTTTGTAGCCAGCGCTTGGCCGTTTACTCATCGCCGGTTATACCAGCAATGCCGACTCCAGCCATCTTAGCCTATTCTTAGCGCGCCGATGCATTATTTCAACTCGTCCGTATCGAATTTCATGTTCTCTGGTAGCACATCCATTTTATGAAGGATACGAAGCAGAGTTACTAAGCTAAGAGCGGCAGTAGCCACATCTCGCCTCTGCAAGGCACCCATAATATCTTCTGCTCTGCATTTCACGCAGTGCTTGAGGTCTATTTTATCCTCGGGCGGGCAACGCCCGAATGGTTCAAAGCCGCAGATGGGCAGCTTCTCCAGCTCGTTTGGCGTAAACGTCCTCATTTCAATTTCCCTTCTTGAGTTTCGAGCCTGTCTTATAGTCTTGGAAGTCGAGAGTATTGTTTCCATCAGGGTTAACCAGTCGGATTTTAGCCCCGTAGTGCATCTTCAAAAACATGGCGTGCGCCTGACTCTGCAATCGTTCTCCATTGTATGGCGATTCAACAGAGTAAAGATACCTCGGCTTTGGTCTACTGCCCTTCTCCTGCGTTCTTAGAATCCACGTCCTGTACTCGTTGATTCTTATGCCTCGTTTGAATAATTGGTCGCAAGTGGAATTGTAGACAACTTCCAAAGCTTCCTTGAGCGGCATTCTGTCTGTGCAGACGACGTGTCTTCCGAACTCACTGGTAGCAAGCACGTGAAAATCGCCTAACCCATAGAGCTCCTGCAAATACTGTAATTCGTCTACTAGCCTTTGATCTTTTATATTGTCGTAATCCAGAAACAGTGCATAGTCAGTTGTGTGCGGAATCCTCGCTGAAAGCCCAGTCGTTGGCGCCTTCGGGATGGCCATGCTCTGTAGATGCAACAGAAACATCTGACCAAGGAATCTGAACGTTAAATTGAGCCTCATTTGTACCACCTTCTATATACTTGTCCTCGTCTGAGCTCCGGTGTTCTCTTGACTTGCGTGAAATCAAATCGATATCTTAATGCAGCTTTTTTCTGCGCCTGAATCTTCTCCCTGGCAGTTTTTCTCCCGTAAATCAATGTTAAAGCAATAATGCCTCTTGAATTCCGTCGCGCCTCGAAAATTGCCCTTCCCGCGAAATCATGCTCTAAAAGCTTGTCAAGCTCTTCTGCCTTGAACCACCACCTTTTTCGGGCAAACGGTGTCTTAGCGGTCTTTGCCATGGTTTTGGCTTGATGTCGAGCGATTTTAAGCCTGTTATTTATTGCATTGGCAGTGGTGCAGCCTGTTAGATCTACCTCGAGACTCACTCTTTCAAAGATTTGGTGGAAAACGTACGATTCAACTGAGTCCATTCTTACTCCTCCTTTTTTATGCAGATTTTCTCTCTAAGTTTAGCTCGCAGCTCTGAGGGGTCAACGTAAGTGCCTCTAGTGATTCTTGCGCCATCGACCCCGTGGCTATTAACCACGAAGCTATCCTTTCTGCTATGCAATGTATCTGCAGCCTCGCTTTCAGACGAGTGCGGACTCTGTTTCGTGGCAGATTCAGTTTTCGGAATGACAGCTTCCTCAGTGATCCACCTCCAGCGGTCTCCGTTGATCTCGATGACCCCTTCCAGACGGCGCGTTGCCAATACTGCTTTGCAGTTTTGGTGCAGAGGCCTTGCTCATCGGCCCACATAGCCATGTCGCGATGATACAGCCCTGATCTCTTTTCATGCAGAAAACCCTCCAAATGCCTACGGCGGGAATCATAAGCCATGGTCGCCTCCCGTTCATTTGCACTCATACCCTTCTTCCTCGTTTTTTGTGAAACCAAGCACACTCGCGTTGAGGTTGTGATGTCTCATCGCACAAATTTCCGTTGGTCTTTCGTTTGATCTCATGCGGATTTCACCGTCCCAGTTTCGTTTTTGGTTGTCTCAATTTTCTTGGAGGTTGTCTGAGTATCTCTCGTTCTTTCCATAATCATTTGCCTCGCTAAGAGAAGGTAAGGCAAATATATTTAGTATATGATTCATACTTAATCGGCGATGCCGATGAAAATAGGTGTGTTCGCGGATCTGGACAAACGAGAGCAGGCCATACTTTCTAGCATCTTTCAGGTTCAACTTGAGGAACCGAAGGGCATTAGCTGGGGGCACCTTTTGGAGCTTGACCCGATAAAAAAGTTGATGTCTCGACAGACTTTCAGCTTCAGGCTACAGGGGCTGATTCAAATGGGTTTGGTGAAAAAAGAAGTGATTAGAGACAGACGAGGCAAGCCAACCCTGTATCGCCTAGATTCACGGCTATTCGCCGAATTAAAAGAATTCAGAGACAAATTCTATCCATGGAGCGTTGACAGCGAGATACAGAGATTCCAAAGAGATGTTGAAACCTTGGAAACGAGCCGCTACGTTGATGCTACAATGGAACTTGCACTTGGGCGCCTAAGTGTTCTTGCAATCGCCCTGACGGCCTTTGAGACAGAAGGCGCGAGATGGCTTTTCTACGAGGCAACCTACCAGCAGATAGAACGACTTCTCAGAGGCATTTTGGAGAGAAGTTCCAAAAGCAAGGAAGACAAAAGCCAGACACTGAACAAACTCTTTGACCTTTTAGATGCATTCGCAGGCACAGCGATCGGAAAGCGCTTCGGATTAGATGGTGTCTCAAGGTCAAGACATGAAATAATTAAGGCAATCGTAGGCGAGGCCGGCGCACCAAACAGCAGTTAGCTTGGGTCCCTAAAGCAGGGTGAGCGAATTCTATATTGAAGCCCCGAGGGGATGGTTTAGCCTGAAGCTTCCCAAAGCTGGTATTCTTGGAACCCAATCTGCCTTTTCTCCTCTCAAATACTTTGCCAGCAGCAGGGCTTCTTCGTTAAGCAAACTCTCTATCTCTTGCCTGTTCCCATGCTTCACGCGAGGCACTTCAACTTTTGACTCAAAAAAGGAATTCAGCTTTATCATAAGGTCTTTTGATAGCTGTTTGGTTAAATATTCTCTTTTGCCTTTTCTATTGGAAGAAAAGTCCTCTTGATTCATTGAAAAGTCTTTCTTGCGTAGATTCTTGGCGTATTGGATTATGAAGTCGTCAACAAGGTATCTGTACAGCTCCATCAGGTCGCAAACCAGAGACGGTTTGCCAAACTGCTCAGAATGTAAAAAGCCTAAGAACGGTTCCAGTTTAGCCCTTATTACTGCTCTGTGGACTTTCCATTTAAGGACAGTGTAAGCTAAATTGAAAGTGTTGTTGACACCATCGTAGGCTTTGAAGTTTTTGCGCCTTTCCGTTTTCAATATGGATTTTGGCATTAGTTTAAAGATTTGATGGAAATAATGCTCTGTGTGCTTTCCTTCTATTGAGAGCAGCTTTTTTATTACAGTGCTCAGCTTGTTCGATTCAATGTTGTTTATTGTCTCTTTTGCCCTCATTACGTCATGCTGTCGCATGCCGTACTTTTTGAGTATCTGGCTTTGCCCTTCAATCCTGCTCAAAACTATCTTCTTGGCAATTTCAGCGGCCTTGCCGTTCTTCATGGCTTCATATTGACAAAGCCTAGTCTTAACATGACTGTCATCTTCAAGGCTTTTCAGATAGGCTACTGGGTTGCCTCTCTGCGTCAAAATCAGCAAGTCTATTCCCCAGAAAGCACATGTAGCCAGAGCTCCAGAAGAGACAGAGTTCCCGATTTTAATCTGCACTTCTCCAACTTCATTCTCAAACAGCGGATACTCCTCAACTTTTCCCTTTCTGTGCTTAACTATGAGGCAGCCTTTGCCTCTGCCCAAAAAATAACCTGAGTCGTTCAAGAATATCTTGGCTATTTTAGACTTCATCTGCTTAACCGTCATGCAATTTTGGTCGGGCGGGAAGGGCAAAGGAGTATAAAAAGGTCAGCCTTAGCCATCGCAGAAGCGAACCCTTAATCCGAATTCTATTGTCTTGGTGGGCGAGACGCAGGCAAAGGTGTACCTTGTCATGACAAAAGTCAGAGAGGCGGAGGCAAGTGCATTCTGGAAATTGGTTAAAGTGTGTCGTCAAGACATTTATCGTGTGTTGCATGAACTACAGAAAACGGGTTTAGTGGAGAAGGTTGTGACTGCCCCGAGTAGGTACCGCGTGATTCCCTTGGCAGAAGGCGTGTCCATACTGTTTCAACGCAGGAAACGCGAAATTTCTGATCTGCAGAAGGAGGCAATAAAGATAGTGGAAACGAGTAACCGTGACGCACGTGCGGAACTATCCGATCAACATCATTGCGTTATAATCCCTGAAAGGGAAGCTACAGTCTTGAGAGTGAACCAGAGGTTTGAGCAGACGCAGAAAAGCATCGATATTTGCACGAACCCCAAGAGAATCGCAACGGCATTGAACACGTACAAGTTTGCTGAAGCCTTAGATAGAGGCGTTAACATAAGAGTAATCGTAAACACACATGGCACGCAGGCGTTTGAAAAGGATGAACAGCTGTTCCCAACAAAATCAAACTTTGCACTAAGATGGCTCATTCATGAACCCGTTGCAGCCTACGCAGTTTTTGACGAGAAAGAAGTCTTTGTAGCCACTTCAGCGAAAGCTGGACTAATAGAGGCACCTATACTATTTACAAACTTTATCGACATCGCAAAACTGTTCCTAGACCACTTTAATACAAAACGGAGAATTGCTAAAAGCTATCAAAACCAGAATTATAAAACCACAATTTAGCAAAGCATTCAAAGCAAAGACCCAACTCGATAGTCTAGAAAAAACGCCTTATGTTTAACTAGGGTATGGCGCTTCCCTTGGAAAACGCAAGCGTTGAAAGAGGGTGTGCTGAGGCTCCGAGCGGTCGGAGAAAAGAAAGAATGCAACCCTGTTGAAACAACTGCTACTACTGCGTTAGTTGCTTTTTCCGCCCAGAGTTCCTTTTCAGCCCCTCTCGCTTGCTTGCGGTCACTAAGAAAGGGGGAGCTGAAGGCGAGCTTGACGTTTGCCTATTCTATTTTTTCTTTATCCAGACTCCAACGAGCACTATTGCAATGAGGAGTACTGCTGCAACGCCTACAAAGTGTATTGTATAATCCATCGGTTGCGGATACTCAGGTGGTGGTGCCACTGCGGGTTCAATGACAGACAGGCTCAGGGTTTGGCTGGAGGCGGCTGTGTGCAAATCGTCCCCGTTCCACCAAGCAACAATCTTCCAATCTCCAACGACATCAAATGTCTGAATCACTTGAAAATTGCCGTTTTCGTCGGTCATCACAGGAATATCAACGTAGAGTGTGTCAGGCCTGTCAAGAGTAAGCGTAATTGGGACCCGATAGTTAACTGGATGCACGCCGCCCTCAATATAAATTTTGTCGCCTTTCTCTACCCTATTAGCGCTTAGAGTCAAAGACATTTCAGTGGTAACAACCTCTGGCTTTGGAAAGTCAGTTAAGCAGTATACGCTGTAATCGTGGCAACCGACGTATAGACTGCCATTGTAGAGCGATGGAGAGCTGTGTATTTGGTAGGCACCAATTTCATAATATGCAAGTTTCTCGCCCGTCAGCCAGTCGAGTACAAAGACGTTCCCAACCTCATTGACAGTATATACTCTGCCATAGGAAAAAGCTAAAGCGGGACTCAGGTTCTCTCTAGAAAGAAATGTGAACCACTGTTCTTTCCCTGTAGTTGCGTTAAGGCAAACTATTCCATAGTAGTCATTCATGTAAATGTATCCGTGTCTGTAGAGTGGAGCATTTATTTGGATTACTCCCCCCCATTGAGTTGGGGTGCCCTCATTAAATCTCGCGGTGGAAGTCCAAATTGTCTCACCATTAGTCGCATTGAGAGCATAATTGAAGTAGAAGCCGTTTCGCACAAAAACCTTGCCTTCCGCAACTGTTGCTGTTGCTAATAAGAAATTCCCTGAACCACTAGTGCGATTTAGTACATAAGGTATTTCTCTTCGCCAGATTATTGAGCCAGAGTTTGCATCAAGCTTGTAGAATGTCCCATTTGTTACAGTTGGGCCCCAGCCTACAGGATAACCTCCTCTGGTTGATGGGAAGTAGACTGCGTCGCCGTCTACCGTGGGTGATGCGTATATGGGTCCTTCTGTTTTGTGCGTTTCCATATTACGTTTCCGTTGTTAGCGTCGAGACAGTAGAGGTTGCCATCAAGCGAACCCACGTATACCCTTCCGCCAGACACTGCTGGAGAGCTCCGTACGTAAACAACTGCGATGCTATTCCACAAGATATTTTTGGAAATCCCCCCTGCAGAAGTGTTCCACAATTTAGCACCTGTAATTGCGTCCAAGCAGTAAATGTTGCCATCGTCAGCACCAGTGTAAACTTTGCCATTAACTACTGCCACAGAAGAGACAATTGGAGTGCCAATGGTGTAATTCCATATTTGCTGTCCATTTTCAGCTCCGACAGCGTAGATGTTGCCGTCCAATGACCCAAAGTAGACTACTCCGTTGGAAATGGTTGGCGATGAATGAACCTGGGCGCCTGTTGTGAACTTCCACTTGAATTCTAATTCTTGCGGGCCTGCACCCCTAGCAGTGTGTTCGGGGTCTCTCATGAACATTGACCAGTCTACGGTTTCACTGCTAATGCACCATACCTCACCTAATGAGCCGCCTCCACCATAAGCCCAGTATCCGGGTACAGCTGGCGACCCTTTAGTTGGTATCATATAGAGGTTTCCGTAAGCATTACATTGTTGGTTGGATGGGGCTTGGTTTTCTATTGGAATAGTCCATAGTAGCTTTCCAGTGAAAGCGTCGAAACAGCTGAATTCTGGTTTTGCGTATTCGCCTGTAACGAAGTCTCTGTATTGATATTCTCCCATTGCGGTGTAAATCTTATCACCTGCCATAGTAACGTGATTTGCATATCCAATACCTGGCCCTTTCTGGCGCCATACAAGTTCACCATTTGTTGCATTTATGGCATACAGGTAAGTATCTTGGTTCTTTCCGTAGATCATTCCATGCGCTGCGGCAAAATCAAGAGACCATTGTCCATAATAGGTGTATGGATTGTACGTCCAAATGAGCTGACCATTGGTTGCATTCCAAGCACGAACCCAGTTGTCAAGTCCACCATGAATTACCTTGCCTTCATAGTAAACAAGAGAGTAGAAGAACATGCTTCCGGAAGGCGCCGTCCAAAGAGGCTCGCCGGTGCGGGCGTCAAAAGCTTTTAAGAAACCGTCATTTGACCCGAGGAAGAATTTGCCATCACCGTATACTGGAAAACCAATGTCTACGTTCAGTTTGTCAGTTATGTTCCATGCAAGCGTGGGGGGTTGCGAAGGATCAGAGAGACGCCAAGCCGAGCCACCAAATCTACCAGGCATGAACATTTTGAGTTCAGGAACGTAGCCTACGCCGTATGAGAAAGTCTGGAGGTTGCTTCCTATTTCTGACGGCCCAACCCAGACCGTTGAACCATCCGAAATCCGTACACAAGCTGCTCCTATCATCATGTATGTCGAATCAATTTTTGTCATGCTTCCAGACCGATTGACTTTCCAGACTATCGCTCCTGTGGCTCCATTTAGAGCATAAGTCCAACTTCCATTGCCAACAAAGACCATTCCGTTGAAAGCTACAGGATAGCCTGTTGCCCCAGGAACTCTTGCTGTCCACTTTAGATTCGGCATGGCAGGGCCTGGTCCAGGGTTATATAGAGTGCGTTGCGGATCATGATGAGCACTAGGCCATTCATATTGAAGCATGTCACTGGATATTTGTCCGCTGGCTGTGGTGGTTGTCTGGTTTTCAAATATGAGAAAAGCGGAGGATGCTGCAACTATCATTAAGGCGAAAGCTACGGCGATAAGTTTGCTTCTTCTGTTTCTAGTTGTCATCTGTTTTGTTTTGCAGCCATTTGCGAATTGTCTAATCAAGGAAAACAAGATAGCATCTATTTTACATTCTGTCAATTGTTTTTTTCTCCTAACAATTTTTAACTTCTCCTTTTAACAAAGGCTTTATTAAATTGGAGTGAATGTTACTATACAGTAACTATTCCTATCAGCCAATGTTATTCAGACCAGATGGTAAATGATGCCAACCGAGCGAGAAGTTGAAATATTGAGTGACTTCGGACTCACTAATTCTCAAGTCAAAGTATACATGGCTGCACTCAGACTTGGAGTATCAACTGTTTCTGCAATCACCAAATCCGCACATATGCGAAAAGAAGATGTCTACAGAAACTTGCCTCAGCTTGAGTCATTGGGACTTATTGAAAAGATCATTGGGCACCCAGTTAGGATAAAGGCAACATCACTTGAACAATCCCTTTCAATCTTGATTAGGATGAACCAAGAACAGACAAAGAAAAAGATTCAAACTCTGAAAACTAAAAAGGCACAGATAATCAAGAACTTTAGATACTCCGCGATAGACGAATCGAAAAAGTTGTATAACGAAGAAACCTTTTCACTGATATCAAATAAGGAGTTAATGCATAAAAAGGGTTGCAGTGTTATAGGCAACACTACTTGTGAACTTAAACTAGCTTACAGTAAGAAAAAGCTTTCAAGCCTGATTTTCTCTCATAGAAGTGAACTTAAAGCAATGGCTAAAAGGCAAGTAAAGATCCGCGCACTTTGCGACCTTAATGGATACAGTTCGTCCTTCAGAAAAATTGTTCGAGAGCAACTTCCAAAAATTAATTTTGAAATCCGCTATGTTAACTTTCCGGTAAACCATTACTTGGTTTCAGATAATAGGGAAGCAATGCTTTGCACAAGCATCGAAGGAAATTTAGGGGAATACCCCTGTTTATGGACGACAAACCAAAATCTAATCGGCATTCTTCTCAGAAACTTTGAAGAATTGTGGAAAGCATCAATAAACGAAGTTCAGGCAACAAAAATAGGTATTATCCTCGATAGCCAAGTTAGAGAAATAAGAGCATCAGACCATGTGATTCTGATATATGATTCAGCAAGAATGAAACAACAAATTCTTCTTAGCTTCATAGACTTGGGGCTGAAAAACAATGAAGCCGCTATTTATGTGGCAAGTGACGAAACACCCCGACAAATCAGGGAAGCAATGATGAGATACGGAATAGCTGTGGAGAACCACGAAAAAAAGGCTCGCTGGAGATACTCAATTACGACGAAGTTTACCTTACGAATGGAAAGCTGGATATTGAAAGAACTAGAAACTTTTGGAAGAACAAATTTTATCGTGCAATCGGAAAGTTTAATGGTTTCAGAGCTGTAGGCGAAATGCACTGTTTCTTCATCAAGGGGTATTACAATGAAGTGTTAAACTATGAGAAGCTTTTCCACAAGATACTGGATATTCCAATAATGGGTATCTGCGCTTATAATCTTACTGATATAGAAAAATGCCAAAAACCATTTAAATTGTATGGAAATCTCATCGCATCACATGGGAACGTGCTTCTGGCGCATTAAAAGAAAAACTGTGGGCTGGCAAAACCCGCAGAAGAAAGTTCAAACTAGACGGATATTTAATTCCGGCTCTCAATTTCTATTTAGAAAAGGGAATACGGCAAAAAAACCCGCGTCTGCGTGAACACCTTTTCGGTGGCGACAAACATGGGTCGCTTTTTTGTTGAATTTCAGCCGGCTTTTTCTCCGCTAAAGGGTGAAAGCGTAAACTTTTCAATGGTTAATTAAGTGGCAAAGCTGTCTTAATGTGCTTTCTTAGACTGAGCATAAGCGTCAAGAATTCTGTTAACTTAAACCCAGAATGCTTCAGGTTCCATTGAGCCTCGTCTTCGCCTGAAAACATATTCCCAACGTGAAACTTCAAAAAAAGGTTGAATCTGGAAAAACTATCTATAGAGACACACGCCAGCTACGAGCCAGAACACTTTATATGAGCATTACTAAGAGTTGCATAGACTACTCAAAACCACCATACTGCTATTGGTCCCAAGAAAGGCAGTTATCAGAAGCTTAAAGAATGACACATAAATCGAGCCAACGTGAAAAGAACTCAAACAAATCATTAGCAAGCTCGTTAATTCAATTGAAAAATCCAAATTTTCACCCTTAAAAATAAAAAAGGCAAATCCCTCAAATCATATCAAGAGAGCAAACCTCCTCCTTTAACACATAGAGGCTTCAGCAAACCCCTTGTCAACCTAAATGGCAATTCCAAGTCTCTGATGTTGCTCTCATAGTTCAGAGCCAAAGTCAACAGCGTTTTTCGGAGGTGACTCCGAAATTCATGAACTGCCCCAGCTTTAACCCAATCCTGCAGAATTAGCGTGCACTTAGGAAAAGCAGTACCTCGATTCTATAGTCATGTTGACTTTTTTTATGTCTTTTACAAATGGGATTAAGAGAACAATTGAAACTAATCCCAAAATGCCAATAACTAACCCCATGTGTTGGTAACCGTTATGTATTAAACACTGTTCCGTGCAATGTTGTTCCAGTCAGTAAACCTACACCACTGAAGGCGCCACTCAATGACATTATGGAGCTGCGAAGTTTGGGCGCTTGTTCGAGGTTCAAGCTGGCATATACGGTGCTAGCTGATCCCCAGCTTAAAATACGAAGCATGCTTACTGCCCAGGATAATAAAAATGTCGGCATGATAACTGTCAATATTACTGAGATACTTTTCATGAAACTGAAAACTATGATCATGAGTTTTCGGCCAATTCGATTAATTAGTCGACCCGAAACTATGCTTGCTAACGCGGATATCGAAGCGTTAACCACAATGGTAACAGACCCGAAACTATTGCTTATTAGGAATTCCTGTCTCCAGTAGGACACTAAAAAAACGTATAAAGCGTATGCTGCATAAAAAATTATAATCCCCAACGTATACAAGCTAAAACAGATTTGTTAGCGAGCGCTTGTTTGATATCCGAAAGATTAGGTATATTTCTTCTTGAAGCACGTTTTTCTCTCAACTTGGGTCTCAGAATAATAAGAGTCAATATGAGGCTGGCAAACTAGGTAGGCAAAGCAAACCCAAGCAGGACAGAACACCAATTTCCTATATCAGAAATTACACCAATTAATGGCGCAGCAATAATAAATGCAATACCTTCGCCGGATGCAGCTATCCACCCGACCGCTTTTGCTCTTTCACCTAACGAATAAAAATCACCTATTATTGAAAAAGCCAATGCTACAACAATTACCGATCCGGCACCATCTTAAAAAGCTATTTTGACTAAAACCTGTCAATTGTGTTTTCCGGGTTTGGACGAGGGTTTGGAGCTACTCCCCGCTAACATCTGTCGTCTTTTGTAAATTAGGTCTTTAGAGCAACGCGTTGTGCTGGCGCGTTCGCGCGTGCGCGCGTGTATATGGGTAGGTATAGGTGTATAGAGAGAGGTAGGAGCAGAGAGAGTGACAGAGAATGAGTGACAGAGTGATTGAGTGGTAGCAGAGTGATGAGGAAGTGGTTGGTTGGATTAAAATTTAATCCAAATCTAAAAACTAGTTCGCCCTATTTGTAGTTCATATAAGGGGGCTATAGTTTTTCCTTGTGCTTGTTGCTTTTGTTGCTGTAGTCTGTTGTCAGCACGTTCATGCATCCCAGCACAGCATCCATGCTTGTCGTCATAATATCCTTACGTACACCAAGCGCCTTTGCAATCAAAGTGAACAAACTTAGGGCTTCATAATCCATAAGCAACTATGGTTAATTCATATTTTGGATTCTGAAAGAATATATCGATACTTTCACCATCAAGCTGTTAAGGCAAACCCGCAAACAGGGAAGTGACACGTTTGATAGCGAACATCTTAGTCATCGACGATGATGCGCAAATGAGAAGCATGCTCTCTTCAATTCTGCAGGAAGAAGGCTACGCGGTTGCAGCCGTGGAAAACGGCAAAAAAGCCCTAAAAACCTGCGAAAAAACACCCTTCGACCTTGCCCTCATCGACGTAGACTTGCCAGACATAAAAGGCGTTGAACT
>JAOZHV010000054.1 GCA_026014725.1 Candidatus Bathyarchaeota archaeon
CATTGAGTCATGTTGGAGTTGTGAAAGAAACCGCATATCCCACAACCTAACAGTCGCAGAAAACGGCTCCAAAAACAAAATACAGCCGCCCTCTCAAGCAGACTTGTGACAGGATTAAAACAAAATTTCTCACACAAAGAAACAAAAATGATTGCGCTTCTGTTAGTTAGCAAAAAAATCCGTAGCAACTAGAATTTTGTTCCACAACAAACCAGCAACCCAAACCAGACGCAGAAGCCAAAACGGGCAACACTGCAAATCCCACAGGTAGATGATGAGTAGGGACGCCACTCTCTTCTTCTACTACTAGAAAAAAACAAACGTTGCCGCTTTAGCAGGTTTTGGTCAGTTTGTCTATGATGCTTTGGAATATCAGTTTGCCATCGCCGTACTTGAGGTTACTTTGCTGGCGTGTCCAGTCGGGCTGCTGCCACCAATACATTGCGCGTTCAGGATGCGGCATCAAACCAAAAATGTTGCCTTCACTGTTGCACACACCCGCGATATCATAAAATGAGCCGTTGGGGTTTTCTGGGTACTTGCCGTCGGCGGCTTCGCCGTCTTTGGTGCTGTAACGGAAAACCAGCATGTCCTCATCAACAAGCTGCTTTAGCATCGCCTGCTCTTTCTCTTTGGGAAACAGCCAGCGCCCCTCACCGTGAGCAATAGGTAGTCGAATAACTTTTCCAGCGGAGATTTTGTTTGTGAAAGCGCATTTGCCGCGGTTCTCCTGCCTCAGATAAATCCATTGGCACTTGAAGCCCGCTGGCTCATTGGTTGTAAGCGTAGCTTGAGGGTAATTGCTTGTGCCGTCAAAGCCTGGAAGCAAACCATACTCAACAAGGATTTGGAAGCCATTACATATGCCCAGAATCGGTCTGCCCTCATCAACAAAAGTGTCAATCTCCTTGCCCAACTTAGCGGAGAGTTTACGCGCAAAAATCACGCCTGCACGCACGTAATCGCCGAAAGAGAAGCCGCCTGGAAACACCAACACATCATAATCCAACAAGTTGCGACGCTTTATTAGTTCGTTAACGTGCACGGTTTCCGCTTGCACTCCCAGTTCTTGGAATGCCCGCTGGGTTTCAGCGTCACAGTTGGTTCCGCCCACGCGCATGACGCACACCTTGATGTCTTCACGTTTCATTGTTGTGCCTCCTCTGGGCTGAGCGTTTTCTTCCAGCTGTGCCTCAACTTCTCAAGAGGCGCGTCAACCACGACCTTGCCGTTTAAACCGTGAATGAGCAGCTTTTGCTCTTTGGTTACTCTGCCTATTTGGGCGCTGTATTTGCCCATTAAACCCTCAAAGTCCGCCTTATCTTTTTTAGCAATTTCAATTAGGAAGCGGCTGTTCGATTCAGAGAACAACACAAAATCGTTACGTGCCAAGTCTTTGCCAGGCACCGCTCGCAAGTCCAGTTCTAAGCCGTAGCCGCCTGCAAACGCCATCTCCGCCGCCGCCACCGCTAAACCGCCTTCAGACAAGTCGTGGCACGATTTGACGATGCCTCTGCTCATGGCTTTGGTTAGGTTGTAGTATGTTTTTCTTGCTTTGGTAGCGCGTAACTGGGGCACTGACTTGCCAAGGTAACCCTTGAGCTTGTAGTATTCTGAGCCGCCAAGTTCAGGGTAAGTGTCACCGACTATATAGAGCAAGTTGCCTGCGGCTTTCAAATCCATGGACACAGTTAAGCTCACATCTGGAACAATACCAACCGCCGTTATGAGCAGCGTTGGCGTAACTGGACCAAGAGGTGACTCATTGTAGAGACTGTCTTTGCCCGAAATAAACGGAGTTCTAAACGCAGTAGCCACAGCGTAGCATGCTTGGCACGCCCTGACCAGTGAGCCGAGGCGTTCTGGTTTTTCTGGGTTGCCCCAAGTGAAATTGTCCAAAAGCGCGATTCTTCTGCCGCCCACCGCGAGGTTATTGCGTATCGCTTCGTCTATGGCTGAAGCCGCCATCCAGTAAGCATCAATTTTCCCGTAATTCGGGTTCATGCCGCAGGAAATCGCTAGGCCTTTAATGGAGTCATCTACGGGTTTGAGAACCGCAGCATCGTTGGGGCCAGCGTATTCGCCTTGCAGAGGCTTTAGGGTTGTGTTACCTTTAACTTCATGGTCGTAAGTGCGAATAACGCTTTCTTTGCTTGCAATGTTTGGCGCCGCCAGCAGTTGCAAAAGCGTTTGGGTGAGGTCTTGGGGCTCTGCAAACTTTGGCTCTTTAAGGCTTGGCGTTTCGATGGTGGCGTTTTTGGTGACCTCGCAAAGGTTAAACAGGAAAGCCATGTCTAAGTCCGCAACTGTTTCTTGCCCATACTTGAGTTGTAGGCGCCGCTCTTTAGTTAGCACACCAATCGCAGTGGCTTCCACGTCTTCTCGTTCAAAAACTTCCATGGCTTTATCTAAGTTCTCGGGAGGAATAGTCAGGAACATGCGTTCTTGTGATTCAGAAATGTAGATTTCCCATGGCGCTAACCCCTGATACTTTAGCGGAACTTTTGAGAGGTCAACACTTGCTCCGCAATCGTATTTTTCAGCGGTTTCACCAACGGCGGAAGACAAGCCTCCGCCGCCAAGGTCTGTTGTTGCGGATGCGAGTTGTAGGTCTCGGATGGCGTTCATGGCGCGCTTGACCTTTTCCTCCTCAATCGGGTCAGCGATTTGTACCGCTGGACGCGAGATTTCCTCGGATTTCTCTGTGAGTTCGGCTGAGGCAAACGTTACGCCGTGGATGCCGTCTCTGCCTGTTTTTCCGCCTATGACCACTATGAGGTCGCCGACTTTGGCGGCTTTTCTGTATTTGTTTAGGGGTAAGAGTCCTATGCATCCGCAGAATACGGTGACGTTTCCTGTGTAGGATTCGTCAAAGTATATGGCTCCGTTCACGGTTGGGATGCCCATGTTGTTGCCATAAGCGCTGATGCCTGCGGTGACGCCCATGTAAACGTATTTTGGGTGTTTGATGCCTGCGGGAAGTTTAGTGTAATCATAATCTAGTGGTCCAAAGCCTAAAACGTCGGTGCATGCGATGGGGTCTGCCCACACGCCAAGGATGTCTCGGATGACGCCGCCCACGCCTGTTGCTGCTCCTCCGAATGGTTCCACTGCGGAGGGGTGGTTGTGGGTTTCCACTTTGGCGGCGATTCCGTAGCCCTTGTCGAATTTGACTATGCCCGCGTTGTCCTCAAACACGCTAAAGCACCATGGCGCTTTGATTTCTTTGGTTGCTTTGGCGATGTAGGTTTTTAGGAGACTGTTGATTTCTTTGCCGTCAAGTTTGATTTTGCCCCTAAAAGTCTTGTGACAGCAGTGCTCTGACCATGTTTGGCTTATGGTTTGCAGTTCAACATCTGTGGGATTTCGCTTCTCAGTTCGGAAATAAGCTTGAATTTCTTTGAGTTCTTGAGGACTAAAGCCCAATGCCAGCTCGTTGTTGATTTCTGCGAGTTGCGCGTCGGTAGCGTTCGCTGTTGTTACTTCGAGGACTTGGCTGTTTTCGCGTTGGATGTAGAGGTCAGGTTTCATTTCTGCTCCTCAACAGTTATGGTGTAGTTGTCTTTGGTTGGGTTCGCTAAGAGGCGCTTGCTCATTTCTTGAGCTTTGGCTTTCGCCTCGCTCAGCGTTTGGGCGTCTAGAAGTACGGTGTAGACTTTGCTGACGTCTACGGCTTGGACTTTGTAGCCGAGTTCTTTTAGTAATCGTGCGGTTGTTTCGCCTTCCGGGTTGCTGTGTCCGGGTTTGAGGCTGACTTCTATTTTTGCAGCGTATCTCATGAGCCTTTAAATTAAGCTATCAAGATTTAAACACTTTCGTCAAGAAAAATGCAATATTCGACGTTAAAAAGCGGTGTTTTGTGTTTTGTTTCTTTGTGTGAGAAATTTTGTTTTAATCCTGTCACAAGTCTGCTTGAGAGGGCGGCTGTATTTTGTTTTTGGAGCCGTTTTCTGCGACTGTTAGGTTGTGGGATATGCGGTTTCTTTCACAACTCCAACATGACTCAATG
>JAOZHV010000055.1 GCA_026014725.1 Candidatus Bathyarchaeota archaeon
GGATAAAATTATATGGGAAATATTTCATTATGAAGTGTCCCATGTGGGTCCGTGGCGCAGTACGGATAGCGCGTCAGCCTTCTAACGCCCTTTTTGGGTGTGAAGACAGCTGAAAGTCCTGGGTTCAAATCCCAGCGGGCCCGCCACTCTCGAAGCGAATTTAGCCTACTCCCTATTTTTCCTCTTTTTCTTTTTTTCAAAAAATTCAAGTAAAATTTTGAGGAGTTGAGATTTTGAAGATTTATAGTGATGACCCTAACCTACCGTACAAAACCACGAAATTGAAAGCTCTTTACACTAAAAGTGAAATCGATGGCTTATTCGCTAAATGGGGAGTCAAAGATGTTTTCTGGCATTGGGACCCTGAGAATAACGACGTTTTTGTCCTGTTCAAGATAATGGAGGAAATCGAAGGCATGCTATTGCAGGTTTCGGCTAAGGTTGAGGCACCCGCAATCTGGGATCACAAGACGCGGTCCAAAGCAGAGAGCGTGAACTGGGACATAAGTTTGCGTGTGATGTACTGGTTCATTAAATCGCATTTGGAGTCAGCCTACTTGTTGCAGAGTTCTAAGACAGCAGCTTTTCTGCCGTACATTGCCTCGAAAGAAGGCGCCAAAGTTCTGAAGGATATTCTCATTCCAAGGATGAATGAGATTCAGCAGCTAACTGCACTTCCCGAGAAACCTGTTAAAGTAATCGATGACGAGTAGGTGCAACTTTTGGCAAAGCTTTCTGGAAGTAAAAACATTCGCTCTCCAAAGTCTAGAGTAAAATTTGACACTAAGACAGTTCGCATGTGGGTACTCCCGTTATTGATGCGGATAGACGTTGGGGACTATCCAACCAAGGCGGGCCGCATCATCGGTTTAAGCCGTCAACATACCTGGTACTACGTGAGAAAGCTTGAGGAGTGCGGGCTTATCCGCCGTGAGAAGCGGAGCAACGTCATATTCTACGAGTTGACGTCGGAAAGTAAAAGGTTGCTCGCGTCATGTGAGGGCACAGTTTTCCCAGGTCGCCTGTATAGGTTTGACAAGTGCCAGATAGCCTACGAGATTATCGCTGATGGGCTGATGCCTGGGAACTTCAAGAAGATAGAGATGACTAACTGGACGGCTCTTCTTGGAACAGAGTTAGGCGTCAAGGTTCGCAAGACTACTCGGAGTTGGATTGTGCACGTTGAGGTTATTCGTGGCAGGAATCCCATCGAAGTTACAAATTTAGCTATGAACCTGGCTAATCGTGTTCGTGACGCTTTGGTGAGTAAGTATGGTTGTGTTTTAGGCGATGGAAAGGTTATTGCTGGAGAGATGGCAGTCGAGGACCCGGTTGCGTCTTTGTTTGGTCGCTATTTTACGGTACGGACAGACAAGCGTAAGATTGATCATAGCTGGTCTGTTGGCGAGTTAGAGCATCTGCAGAAGGATGCTGTTATCGAGTATTTGCAGATGCCGGAGAAAGTGAGGAACATTGAAGGTGAAGTTGCGGCAATGCGCAGCGACATAAGCCAGTTGACCAGTTCGTTGAGGCAGCTTTTTGACGCTGAAGGTAATCGTCAGCCAAGTTCTCCTAGGAATGCTGGAGGCAAAGATGGCTATGTCGCTTAGAGTTTACTGCGAGCATTCAAGGATTCGCTATGTACGTAGTATTGCTTTAATGGCAGTGAAAACCTGTTCAAAACCACTTTTAGCACATAACCGAAGGCATGGAAAAAGTCCATGCTTTTCACGACTTAGCGTTTTGAAAGCATTCAATGTAGATTGCGGAGCGTTAGATTTTGCATCTGTTAATGTATCCGATTTACAGGAGTGAGCATTTTAGAATGGAAACAGCTGAAAACCCTGTTCAAAGCACCAAAAAGAAGCGCAGCCAAAGCGACAAGATAGGCCGCTTAAAGTATAATCAGCAGCTCCTCAAGAAGACATTATCCGAAGTAGAAGAGGTAAAACTCATGCTACGAACCATCTTTGCAGGACTGAAAGGCTCATTCAATTTTGAGCAGCCACTAATTGAACGTGTAGCCTGCAAGGACGAGGTTGACAAGGAAATTTTGCAACTGCTCTTTGAAGCAGGTAGCTCTGGTTTGCTACCTAAAGATTTGCAAACGCGACTTGAGCGCTTCAAAGTTGCCCGTCACCAGATAAGTAGAAGAATTGTGAGAATGAATAAGCGTTTGGAAAAGGAATTTGGAGAACGTATAGCTGAGAAAAGAGGCTGGCACTGGGCACTTACTAGCTTTGCGATAGAAATTTGGGGAGAGACCAACCGAGACATTCAAGATAATCATGAACAAGAACAAATTGACGAGTAAAATTTACTATGTTGAATTATCGCAAGTTTTTTCCGTACTTAGAACTAATAGTGATTCAATGAAAAAACTAAACCTGTATTCAAGCCTGAAAAAGGATAAGCAAAGATTTTTCCGATGGATAGCTCTGCTTATGGTTGCCCTGATTATTGTATCTCTTTTCATTTCGATTGGTTTGATTGCACTCCAAATTGTGAGTAACTTGGAAGTTTCGAAAAGAATCAATGATGATGGAATAAAACTTGATTTGAGAAACAGGTTTGATAGGAGCTACAACTATACTGAACTGTTTCTATGGGAACATCAGCATTTGAATTTTACTTGGGACAAAATTGAAAGACATACTGACCCAATTGAAATTCTCAACTATGGTAAAGGGCGTTGTGGAGAGTTTGCGATACTATATGCTGCTTTATGTTTGGCTCATGGCTATGAATGCAGATTTGACACTAACATCTTTGGCGATCATCAATGGGTGGAAATTAAAGTTGATGGTGAATGGATACATTTCGACCCGTCATTAGATCCATCAGACCCAAGAATTAATGACCGATACACATATGAAAGAGATTGGAAGTCCTCCCTCATCTTAGTCCTTGCGTTCGAAAACTCAAGTTTTTACGATGTTACCAATCTTTATAGAAGCGGATTTTGGATTAATATCATTTCAGCCGAAATGTTCTCTCTGCTGTCAATATTAATGTTCATATTGCTTTTCGTTATAACCTCTAGTTCAGTTCGTCGTTTCTTTTATGGTCTATATTTTAAAAGAAAGAAGGGATTGCTATGCTCAATCGGAAAACTATACGAACGAAAGTTACGTTATCTTTATGTTCTCAGATTTGTTTTTCTGTTCTTACTGCCAATCGCCATAGCAATTGCTTTTCGTGCCTTTGGTTTTCCAATAAACATTCAAGATAACCTTCTGAATTTGATTTCTATAGGTTTTGCAATGATGACGTTTTCTGCCATTGAAATGCCGTCTTTGACAAAGCCTCACGTTTTCATCTCAGTTTTTTCAGAAGACGGGAAAGAAATAACCTCGCTGGCAGAGTGCAAAGAAGTTGAAATGCAACTCACTGTGAAAGTTGATGTACAGAGGGTCATAATGTTTAGAGCGGCAAATCTTTGTATGCACACACTCAAGGACTGCACTTTTATTTTTAATTTTCCAAAGGGCTTTTTTTCATTGTTACCATTCGACGATCCAGCATACAAGGATTTAGATTTCAAGAAAGAATTCACTATTCAGAAAAGAAATGATGCTTGTCTATTTACGCCTAAAAACAACTTCACTACAATGTCTCCATCAGACTGCTTAATCTTTCCAGTAATAGTGAAACCATTAAAAGAAAGTGAAGAAAAGTTTGAAATTACTGTTGAGGTCAGTTCACAGAGTACTTGGGGGAGCTCCCAATACAGGTTTCCTATAAAATTCTTGAGGAACTGAGATATATCTAATGCATTTCAGGCGTTAACTATTTTTTGTTCGGTAAAGAACAATGCTTCAAAATGGAGTTCTATCCATTCGCTTCTTGACCTTTTCTGCCGTGTGGCTTCTTGGTCTATTTTTTGCAGTATGCGGTTTGAGAGGGCTATGCTTACTGGGTGTTTTCGCATTCGCTGACTCCTGCAATAGTTTTCTGTCTGTTAATATTTAATAATTGTTGTTAAGGTCTAATAAGGCTTAACAACAGCCTTTTTCAGCAAAACAAGCCTAAAAATACCTTATTACGATTTAGAAAGAGGTTTGCAGAGGTATGTCTCAAGAGAACTGCGCTAACTGTAAACGGATAAAAGAACACGTGGCAGCTGTCCTTCCTTTCCAAGTCCTTGAGAAAATAGCTGATAAGCCCTTGCGCATTCGCGGCATCGCCATGACGACTGGTATGAGCCGTAACTTTAACGTTTACACTTCTGAAGAGCTACAAGCCTTCTCTGGTAAGTTGGTTAACGCTCCAGTTTACATTGAGCATGTTGCTGTGCCCAATGCTGTCGGCAAAGTAACCAAGACCGATTGGGATGGGCATAACCTGTGGTATGAGGCGGAGATTTATGATGATGAGACGGCTGAGAAAATCCGCAAAGGTCTAATCCAGCACGTCAGCGTCGGCGCAGACTACGAAGCCATAGACGTCGTGGACGGCAAAGCGCCGCATGGTTTGCATAATGCCGAGTTGAGTCTTGTGGCTGTGCCAGGTATTCCCGAGACCAACGTGCAAGTTTTGGAATCACTAAGGAAAGCGGGCGTGCAAGAGGCAGAGTGGGACACTGAGTACATCAACAACCTGCCCGACGACTGCTTTGCGTATATTGAGGCTGGCGGGCAAAAAGATGAGCAAGGCAAAACTACACCCAGAAGCCTAAGGCACCTGCCATACAAGAATGCTCAAGGCAACCTGGACGCTGACCATGTTCGAAACGCTTTGGCACGACTGGATCAGACGGAAATTTCTGCTGAGGCGAAAACTCAAGCGCTCAAGAAG
>JAOZHV010000056.1 GCA_026014725.1 Candidatus Bathyarchaeota archaeon
GTCGCTTGTCGACAGACCCTGTCGCTTGTCGACAGACCCTGTCGCTTGTCGACAGACCCTGTCGCTTGTCGACAGACCCTGTCGCTTGTCGACAGACCCTGTCGCTTGCCGACAGGCAGTGTCGCTGCGAGGGAGGGGTGGGTTTCCCTGACCGTGGCAGCCCCCGCATGGGTTGGGGGAGGTCGCTACGTCGCAAAGAACGCTCCTCGCGACGACAATCCCTGGTGTCGCTGCGAGGGCGGGGTGGTCTTCCCCGACCGTGGCAGCCCCCCTACTAGCATATCGAGGAGATTGCTTCGGCAAAGAACGCCTCGCAATGACATTCCCTGCAGCAGTTTCCTATCTCTCGCAAAGTCGCAAAGGGCGCCAAGGGATTATTATTATTCGGGTGCACGAAAAAGTTGTTAGAAAAGTAAAGAAAAAAGCGAGCCAACCTGTTAAGATTAAGTTTACCAAACCAAAAACCAAAACAGGAGGCTCACAATGGAGTTTAGCACAGAAGTAATAAAAAAGATGGCAGAAATTTTGGTAAAAGAAATGGGAAAAGCATCGGGGGAGTTTCGGGATATACAAGAGGTCGAGACATGCATGCGGGGGTTATTACAGAAAGTTGGAGCCGAAGGGATGAAAATGTATTTAGAACAAACCGACGAAATGGAGGTAAAGGAGGAAGAAATAGAATGTGAATGTCAAGGGAAACAAGAGTACCTGTTTCGGCGGGAAGCGAAGATATTGAGTGTATTTGGTCGGGTAAGTTACAAGCGGAAGTATTATGTCTGCAAAACATGCGGGAAAGGGCATTGTCCCTTGGACAAGCGATTGCACATAGCCGCAGGCGAAGTTACGGCAGGATTGGCGGAACTGCTTGCCCTGGGGGGGATTGAAACGGCATTTGCCGAATCGAGTCGGTTCATCGAGCGCTTCTTGTTGTTTCGGGTGAGTGACAACACGATTCGTAAGGAGACGCAGCGCTTTGGTGAGCTGCAAAAAGCACGAGAAGAAGAATGGAAAAAGCAAAGCCAGGATGAAAGCTGGTTACAAGAACGCATCCGGAGGTATGGGAAACAAGCCGGACGTCTATATGGCTCGATTGATGGGGTGATGACGCCATGCAAAGGCGAGTGGCGAGAGATGAAAAACCTTACCTGGTATCGGGTAGAGCCGGTACGTAGCTATCAAAAACATCGCCATCATGCCAGCCGGGTCGGTGAGCAGAATGATCTGCAGGCACAGGAGATCACCTATCATTGTGATATTCAGCCACCGGATCAATTCGGCGAGTTGCTCTGGGCAACCGCTTGCCAGCGGAAAGCTGATTTGTATGAAGAAGTGGTCTTTGTTTGTGATGGCGCGATCTGGATTTGGAAGCTCATTGAACGTCATTTTCCGCATGCAGTGCAAATTGTAGACTGGTATCACGCCAGTCAATATTTACCTCCCATTGCTGAAGCGGCATTCGGCTACGATACTCCTGAGTATCATGCCTGGTTAGAACAGACCCGTTCCTTGTTATGGGAAGGACAGATTGATAATCTAATCCACAATTGTCGTATCCTGGGTTCTATTCAAGCAGCCCGAAAAGCTGTCGATAGTGCTGTCACTTATTTCACCAACAATCGAAAGCGCATGGACTATGCCCACTTTCGCCAACAAGGTTATTTTATCGGCAGCGGCACGGTGGAAAGTGCCGGAAAACAAATTGGCGGTATGCGTCTCAAACGGGCAGGCGCACGTTGGTTGGAACCTGGCGCCATCGCAACGGCTAAAGCTAGAGCAGCATGGCTAAGCAATCAATGGGACGAACTGACTGCTCTCCGTTCTCATCTTCCTCTCGTTATCTAACAACCTTTGAGTGCTCCC
>JAOZHV010000057.1 GCA_026014725.1 Candidatus Bathyarchaeota archaeon
CAAAAACTGGTAAACGGCACCCAAGTCACAAACTACAAAGGCCTAATCAACTACTGGCTACAAGTAAAAACCAAGCCCGAAAAGAAAGACTACATGCACAAAAACCCCCTAAGCCTAATCCAAAAAACAAACCTGCCCTACGCGCTCACGACTTATCAGGCAGAAAACCTTGTCCAACACTACCTCTTCCCATCCCGCATCGACATATACATCAAAAAAGAAGACGCAGCCAAATGGCAAGAAGCAATAACCGCAGAGGGCTTAGTCGGCAAAGGCAACCTAAGACTCCTCACCACAGACGAACACGTCTTCCATGGCGCATTCAAACGGCAAGGCTTAACGGTTGTGAGTGTTCCACAGTTAATCGTTGACTTACTACAAGAAGGCGGCGTATGCACCGAAGCCGCAGAAAAACTCCTCAACAAGGTCGAGCAGCATGCTATATCAACCAGTTGAAACAAAAACCTCGCAACAACAAATGCAGGCAATCTTTGCTAAGCTCAAAAGCCAAACGTGCCTGCTCGGCGGATGGGCAGTCTACTACCTCGTGAATCAAAACTTTGAAAACGCCACGGGAAGAACCTACATCGGCTCAAGAGACATAGACCTTGGCTTCCACATAAACATGGAATGGAACCAAGAACAACTGCAAAACTCAGAATTTGCCACCGCAATCAAAACAGCCGAAAACATGGGTTTTAAGTCAGTGAGTTTTAGGCTAGTCAAAGAATTTGACATAGACACAGGAAAAGAGCTAACACCAGAACAATCAGCTAAGCTTCCGCTGTACCAAATATTCCAGCTATACATAGACCCCATCGTTGACCGCATCCACCCAGAAATAAGAAACCTGCTCGGATTTGTGCCCATAGATGAGCCGCTTTTATCTTTGGTCTTCCAAGAAAAAATGTACAGAACCCAACAGCTATTTGGAAAAGACGTCTTAATCCCACAGCCGCATGTCTTGTTGGCGATGAAAATAAACTCTGCTCCAAGAAGAGACAAAGAACACAAACTAATCAAAGACATAGCCGACATCTACGCGCTCCTATGGTACTCTGACGTAAAATTGTCTCAGCTCAAGGAGCAACTCTTCGCCG
>JAOZHV010000058.1 GCA_026014725.1 Candidatus Bathyarchaeota archaeon
TGATTCGGATTGGAAGGGTGAGATGCTGCGTGAAGACGCCCGCTGGCAATTCGGCGTCCCGCCTGTGGGTAATGCGAATTTTGCTTGGGTGCAGCACTTCATCCACCACCTAGCCCCACATGGCATCGCAGGTTTCGTCTTAGCTAACGGCAGCATGAGCAGCAACACCTCAAACGAGGGCGAAATCCGCAAAAACATAATCGAAGCCGACCTCGTCGACTGCATGGTCGCCTTGCCCAGCCAACTATTCTACAACACCATGATACCCGCCTGCCTCTGGTTCATAGCCCGCGACAAACAAAACCACAAATTCCGAGACCGCAGAGGAGAAACCCTCTTCATAGACGCCCGAAAACTCGGCACCATGATAGACCGAAGACACCGAGAACTCACAGCAGAAGACATCAAAAAAATAGCTGACACCTACCACGCATGGAGAGGCGAACCCATAGACGGCAAAACAGTCCCGTATCAAGATGTTGCTGGGTTCTGCAAAGCAGTAAAAATAGAGGAAATAAGAAAACAAGGACACATACTAACGCCTGGAAGATATGTTGGCACAGAGGAAGAAGAGGAAGACGAAGAGGAATTCGAAGAAAAAATGAAGCGCCTCATCAATGACCTTGATAAGGAAATGGAAGAAGGCAGAAAACTTGATAGCGAAATAAAACAAAATCTGGAGTTGCTAGGTTTTGAGCTTTGAAGTTAGACAGAAAGTTCAAAAAGCTTTGCATAAGCTACGGGAATCAGACGCTTTTCTAATTCAAGCAAACACAAACGAGCGAACCATTTCTCACAAATTGGCTGAATACTTGCAGGCAGAATTTCTGCCCCTAAAGGTTGATTGTGAATACAATCGACATGGAGATGAGATTAAAAGACTGAATGTTCCGTGTGATAATATTAATTGGGATGATACTGAAGCAAGAACTGTTTTTCCCGACATTATTGTTCATGAAAGAGGAAACGACGAGAAGAATCTTTTAGTGATCGAAGTTAAGAAGTCATCGAATGCCCAGAATCGCCAATTTGATAGAATAAAACTTATGGCTTTTACGATGCCACCGTACCACTATCGGTTTGGGTTGTTTCTAATAATCTCTACGGATACGACACCTGATTGCATGAAATGGTATAGGAACGGTAGAGCATTATAATGAGTAAGCCACAGTTCAAGCACTCTGCAGTCGGACCAATACCCCTTGATTGGAATGTCGTGCAATTAAAGGATGTTTGCACAAAGATAGGCAGTGGAATCACGCCTCGGGGAGGAGAGAAAGTCTATCGAGAAAAAGGGATTGCGCTTATTAGAAGCCAGAATGTCTTAAACAATCGCTTTTCATTCGACGGGTTAGTATACATTGATGAAAGCATGGCAAAAGAAATGGAAAATGTTGAGGTACAACGACAGGACGTTTTATTGAATATTACTGGAGATTCGGTGGCACGTTGTTGTACAGTTCCAGAGGAGGTTTTACCTGCCAGAGTAAATCAGCATGTTTCTATTATCAGGGTGAATAGAGAGCAAGTTAACCCCGTCTTTTTGAGGTATTATCTAACTTCCCCAAAAATGCAGGAGTACATGTTAAGTTTAGCTCAGTCTGGCGGAACTAGAAACGCACTTACAAAAGGATTGATTGAGGATTTTGTCGCCCCGCAACCTGATATTTCGGAGCAGGAAGCGATAGCTGATATTTTGTCAAAATTAGAAATGAAAATAGCGCTTAATGAGCGTATGAATCGTTCGCTTGAGGCTGTTGGGGCTGCTTTGTTTAGGCGTCGGTTTGTTGATTTCGAGTTTCCCAACCAAGAAGGCAAACCCTACAGGTCAACAGGCGGAAAAATGGTTGAATCCGAACTGGGCGTTATACCTGATTCTTGGACGGTAGGGCATTTTAGTGACTTAGTCGAAGTCTTCACAGGAAAAGGACTTAGTAGAGACCGCTTAACAGATGACGGAAAATACCCTGTTTTGGGTGCCAACGGAGAATTGGGGAGAACTAATGATTTTCTATATGATGAAGAATTAATTTTAACTGGACGTGTGGGAACGCTTGGAAAGGTATATTTAATCAATGGCAAAGTTTGGATTTCAGATAATGTATTAATCTCCAAACCAAAGTCTGCAAACTATTATCACTACACATATTTTACCTTAAAATCCTTTGACATGGAAGCATTAAACAGAGGTAGCACTCAACCTCTAGTGACCCAAACTGACTTGAAGAATCAGCCGATAATTATTCCCGATGAAAAAACGCTGGCAAGTTTTGAGGAGATTCTTAGTACATTATATTCTAAAGTAAACCTGAATAATCAACAGAACAAGACCTTATCTACAATCAGGGCTTTGTTGCTTCCTAGGCTTATGTCTGGGAAAATCAGAGTGCCCCTCAACAAAGAAAAATGATGCGTAACCGATAGTGTTATAATGTTTCTGATTTTACTTTACTGTGATGTTTCCGTCTGGAGAATATGGGGGATGGTGTTGATGGAGAATAAAGCTTTCGCGTGTTCGCTTGAGCAGCTTATAGGTCCGCTAAATGATGTAGAGAAGAAGTATGCGCCTAAGCAGCTTTATGTCTCGGGCAAAATGCCGCTTCCCCTGCCGTCTCCCAGAGTTGCAGTTATCGGTTCACGGAAACCTTCCCTCAAAGGGCTGGAAGCCGCCAGCAGAATCGCAAAAGTTCTTGCAAAACACAATGTGGTGGTTGTTAGTGGCCTTGCCGAGGGCATCGACACGGCGGCACATAAAAGCGCCATCGAAGCAAACGGCCAAACAATCGCGGTATTAGGCACTCCGCTGGACAAGTTTTATCCGCAAAAAAACATGCAACTCCAGCAGTTGATTATGCAGGAGCATTTAGCGGTGTCTCAATTCCCAACTGGGTACCCCATTATGCCTAAGAATTTTGTTATCAGAAACCGAACCATGGCACTTATCGCTGACGCATCAATCATCGTTGAAGCGGGAAATTCCAGCGGGTCGCTTCATCAAGGATGGGAAGCTCTCAGGCTTGGACGCCCACTTTTCATCTGGAGCCCACTAATGCATGACCCCGCGTTGGATTGGCCACGGCAGATGGCGATGTATGGCGCA
>JAOZHV010000060.1 GCA_026014725.1 Candidatus Bathyarchaeota archaeon
TGGATGATTTCGCGTGCTTTTTCTCCGCTCTTGCTTCCGATAAAGATTTCAACCCATGCGTAGGCGTCAATTACGGTCTTCACCGCGATCCTCCTCTGAGAAAGCTTTTATTTTTCCTTTGTCCACGCCGAAGGCGTCGTTGAGCCGCCCTTTGCGTTGTTGCGCGGCAAACACTCGTATGGTTTCGTCAAGAGTCTGTGTATGCAGCTTTCGTTGTAGCCTTTCCAGCATTCTAAGCGTATTCCTTGAGACTCTTACGGTTGTGGTTTTGCTCATAGCCTTCACAACACTTGTATATAATATACAAGTATATAAATATATCACGTGTTTACGTCAACACGTGAAACGCGGAAGTCCCAGACTTCCAAAACAACAATACAAGCTATAGCGCAACACTGCCCCACGAAGCTTATAAAGCATCAATCAAAAATCAACTAAGCCAAATTCACCCGTTATCACAAAAAACCCAGAACACACTTCATAAAAGCCGAGAGGATGCAGGCTTTTGCCGAACAGAGAGAAGAGTAGCCAAAACCGAAACCCATAGCTCAATTATCAAATTAAAACCATTAATGTTGCTACAACCGAACGGAAAAACGTTAACATCTATTAAAAACGTAAAAAAAAGAAGTAACCAAAAAGGAGAAACACAGATGAAAAAAACCAACAAAATAGCCGTGATCACGATGTTGGCATTAGGCGTAAGCCTAACGTTGGCATCTGCGGTTTACGCATCGTCGTTTTTAGCCATACTCGGCGTATCACTTATCTTCTGGGGCGCCATACTACTCTACATAGCGCCAACCAAGCAAGTGCCCTTAACCCTGCTAACCGCCTCAGTCACAGCAAACTCGCTCAACATCGAAAGAATACTTGCTGAACACGGTCTAACGCACAAGGGCATTTACCTCCCGCCAAAAAACCTCATCGATATCGAATCAAGCCTCACGTTCATCCCCAAAAAACCGAACGAACCCTTGCCGAAAAGCGAAGACACAACCGACGAAAAACTGACCTCTCCAACAACAAGCGGCGTATTCATAACCCCTCCAGGCTTAGCGTTATCGAAGCTGTTTGAGCAGGAACTCGGCGTATCCTTCACAAAAACCAACCTGAAATATCTGCAGGAAAAAATGCCTCGCCTTCTCGTCGAAAACATGGGCTTAGCAGAAAACGTGGACGTCCAAACCCCAAACGACACAATAACGGTTGAAATAACCAACAGCCTGTTCAGCAGCGTCTGCCAAGAAAACAGAAAACTGCCACTAACACATAACGCTGTCGGCTGTCTCCTGCCCAGCGCAATCGCATGCGCTTTCGCCAAAGCAACTGGAAAGCCAATTGTAATAGCTGATGAAAGACAAGGCACAGACGACAACACAACCACAATCGAATACCGCATCTTGGAGGAATAGGAAACGCAGCTTCCGCCACTAACGTTTACAGATGCAAGCATACTGTGCACAATAGGCGCAATAGTCCTCTTGGTAACCGTAGAATTGACTTCGCCGTATTATGGCGTAACTAATCTTGCAGTGAACAGGAAAAACCTAAAGAATGCAGCGTTCGCGGTAAGCGCAGCCTTTTTAGTCACAATCGCAGTAAGAGTAATCAGCATACTAACATCGTAGCCGCTGAGGGCGAAACTATGACAAAAAAGCAATCCGAAACTGAAATACAGGAACTCATACTAGAAACCATACGCGCCGAGAAACCAGAAACCACCCAACAACTAATCAACCTTATGCACGAGAAAACTAACTTACCAGAAAAAGAGATAACGCGCGTGATACTTGAGCTGGAAAGCCAAAACAAGATACGCTTCACAAAACCAGAAAATCCACCATCAACCGAAGCAGCACATGTTTTCTCCTCAAAATACGCATGGTACTGGATAACCATCGCGCTGGCGGTAGCCACCACGCTTGCTGTTTTCACTATTCCCGAAGACGCATATCCCATTGTGTATGTGCGTCAAGC
>JAOZHV010000061.1 GCA_026014725.1 Candidatus Bathyarchaeota archaeon
GCAGCACCTTGAAGATTCTTGCCAAAAACTCGGCTCTAACGTTTTCAGGCAGCCTTCGCGAGACGTTCGAGTGAACCACGAGAACTGGCGCAGAGAGCTTGTAAGCAAAATCCGCTGACACCTTGCCGTAATAAGCCGCCGTGGCTAATTCATCCTCGCTTTGCACATGAATCGTAGCTGCATGCAGCGTTAAGCACTCCAAGCCGTTTGCCTCAATAAGCCGCTTAGCTTCGTAAACGCATTCTTCATCATCTCTCTGCACGCATTTCATGTTAAACTCCAAACTATCAAAACCCAACTCTCGAACACAGGCTACATTGTCAGCTAAATTCATCCTAGAAAAAACGCCATTAGACAAACTCAATCTCAAAGCTGCCCTACCTGCCTCGTCTCATACCCAGTTATGGTTATGTGAAGGGGGCTATAGTTTTTTCCACGCGCTATCACACGCCAGCACTGAAAACGCCAACAAGCAGCCCGCAAGCATAAATAACCCCTTAGAAGTCAAGCTTAGCTTGATGCGTAGAGTGAAGTTTCATTGAAACCGAAAAAAAGCTACAAACGAGGCTACCCTGTAGCAATCCTCGTAGGCATAGAAGCAAATCAAGCAGCATTATGGAGAATATACAGCAACGTAGCCAAACACGAAAAAACCATCCCGCTCAACGACGCGGAAAACAGCCCGAAAGCCCAATACAATTTCTACGAAGCCACAATAAACGCGTTAAGACCCACGCTGAAAGAAGGCGTAAGAAGCATAATCATAGCCTCACCAGCCAAAAGCAACTGCGCGAAAAACTTCCTCAACCACATTCAAACGCACCACACGTGGCTAACGCAAGGACCAAACAAAACCGTCATCTCAGAAATCACAGGCTCCGCACGCACCCAACCCGAAGTAGCTGCGCTCGCAAAAAACCCCATATTCCGCCAAACAATCAACGAAACCACCGCACAGGAATCAGAAAACATAATAGACACAATGGAAAAACGCCTCAACACATCAAGCCAAGACGCGCTTGTGCTTTACGAATTCACAGAAATAGAAACCGCCATCCTCACCCCGTGGAAACCCAGCAAACCCAAACCCGAATTTCTCCTGCTAACCGACGTTTACTTGGCGAACGCACGCGCAAAAAACCGCTTGAACAGGCTAATGCAAATCGCCGCCAACAGAAACATCCAAACCCGCATACTAAACGCGGAATCACCAGCAGGAAAACGCCTAACGCAACTCGGCGGAATAACGCTCTTAACGAAAGCTACCTGAGAAACAGCTACTTCTTGCGGATGTTACACTGAAGCACCTTCGGACACACGAGGCACTCATCAGGCAACGCCCCATCAGACGGCAACCCATTCAAAAGCCCAGAAAAATGCGCGCACTTGGCAGGAGAATCAAAAACCGTCGGGTAATCAACAGCCCGCACATCCACAATCTTCAACCCCTCCGTAACAATATCCAACTTAGACATACAAAAAGGACACGCATAAAACGACTGACGAGGAACCGTTGACGCATCAGTCAAAACCGTAGGCTTATCAAATGTCTTCTCGCAGCCTTTGTACGGGCAACGAAGCTTGTCTTCATGCAGGTGAAACAGCGTCACTTTTCGTCACTCCCCCGGTTCGTGCGCCTGCAAATATCTGCAATATTAATATTTTATAAACTTTTCCGTCTACATGAACAACACAACTACAAAACCACAAAAACACAAAAAGAGCCTCGAGCGGGCCTTGATCCCGCGGCCTGCTGCTTACGAGGCAGCCGCTCTACCGGGCTGAGCTATCGAGGCACCACGCAAACGCTTAATCAGTGATGCACCCCGCATTTTTAAATGTTCGGAAACCC
>JAOZHV010000062.1 GCA_026014725.1 Candidatus Bathyarchaeota archaeon
ATTCCAACAATTACTCCATTCCCCACATGGACACCGAAAGCCACATGGACCGCATCAGCAATCCCACCAACACGTACATCAACGCCAACATATCCACCGACCAACACATCGGCTCCTACCCATACGGATGAACCAACAGATACTCCATCTAGTTCTAACACGCCAACGCCACGCGCCACAAAAACACCGCCAGCAACCAATACACCATGGCCTACATATACGGACGTACCGCCGACATATACCCCAACCTGGGAACCTCCAGAACCGCCTCAACAACCACCTCCAGCTTGCTATGCCGCCTGCATAAAACCTAACCTTTGGGACTATATACTTGGTCGTGTAAATATAGAATGGGAAGAAGAACCTGATGAAAAATGGCAATTGTCTATATTTAATATAATCCGACTTGGATTCCAATTCTTGGAATCCAATATAACTAGAACGACATCAGGCATATCTGCTTATATCGCAGCATATGTAGATTATCAGCGCTGTTTGGCGTTATCATTCATCGTCTGGTGCCCGGAGCACTCAGCAGCTATCATAGCATTACCTACTGAACTAGCTGATAAAGAGCCATTTGGTACGATCAACGAGGTCAACCAGTCCTATGACGCCATAGCTACAATGGCTGCAACATATGCCTGGACTGACACCGGTATATTAGATGAGTCAGGTAATCCGTTGGTAGAACCTGATGTCCTCCCATCCTGGTCGGACTGGATACCATCAGCGGACAATGTCTGGAATGGTGGTCAGATACAATTAGAAGTAGGTCGAGAAACAGCGCGCATGGATTGCGACTTTGGATTAAAGCCATTCGTTGGCGATTACCTTGGCGCCGGTATGTGTTGGTTGTTCTATACGATGGACGATTTAGGCGTGCTATCGTGGCTACAATTCTTTGTGAATGTTATTGCAATTATCAGCCTACCCGTCTATATGAAACGGCGCTGGATTGATGCTGGAATGGACGATGATACATGAACCGCTGCCTGCTGATTGCGATGTTGCTGCCATTGCTAGTCGGGTTAATTCCCTCAAATTGTGCCCACGCATCATCAAACGTCTGCATGGTATCATCCTCGTTGCCATTTCCTACGGACATAATGCGAGCCACGCGTGTTGTGCTCGAAAATGCTCCGGTCATACCGTTAGGTGTTTGCTTCGCCATTACTGATGTGGCCAATTATGACTCGCGCTACCTGGTATCTATTGTGGGCTTGGACGCTGAGTCGTTAGCGATCGATCCGAACTGGACATTGGATCAATCACGCTGGTCTGGACTTGTTGCGTTGGAACGGTCTTGGTTGGGTGGCCTCTCAGGCGGTCTACAAGGTACGGCTGAGTTCAGCGCAATTGTCCAGGCATTGCCAATATCTCCCCAGGCAAAAGATGACCTCGATCCATGGGGATCCGGCTCGCCATCTGGCTATGTTCCTGACCTTAACGAGATTGAAGGAGTATTATATTTTCCGTTTGCCAATGGTACCAGCGCACTGTATGGAACGGCTGGAGTGCATAGCGTGGACGGTAATCGTGCCGGGGTTGATTTCCTAGGATGGGATCAGATAGGAATAATGACACGTGCGGTGTACGCCATGCAGGGCGGCGCTGTGACATATATTTGTCGTGATTCTATCGGTCAAATGAGCGTAAAAATTGGCCCGCTGTACTACATCCACATGGATGATAGACCCTCCCTGGTTACAGGCCAATACATCGGTTTACATGGTTATATTGGTAATTTGAAAATGGGATCATTCAACAGTGACAAGAACTGTGGTCATGCTGACCAGCAATGGAATCACTATCATTTACACCTGCAATTTTCGCCGAGTGATGGTCATTTACGTGTAGAAAACTGGGATCTGGACATAGCTACAGAAAAATGGACATATGGATCAATTACTCGCAGTCCAGGCCAGATGATTGGACCAGCCGATTGGGACGGTTATGTACCGCCGCCCCCCCCCAGTGAGATACCAACCCCGACACCTGGCCCCTCGCCAACACCTGGCCCCTCGCCAACACCCACAGAAGGCCCTCCGCCTAGTCCACCGCGCCCTGGCGGATCGAATAATGGCTCCAATTTTTGGGATTTCATCGTCGCTGGAATAAAATCGATGCTGGCAGCCTTCGCTGACGCACTGCCGGATCATACGGCGATTGATTTACCCACAAAGGTAGCCGCCTATGCGAGCATATTTTTATATGTGCTCTTCACATTTGGCTTACTTAATTTTGGCCCCGCCCTTCTAATCATAGGCGTCATATTCACACTTGAGGGCGTGCGCTCAGTCATCAGCGTTTACAAGCTGATAAAATCGCTGATCCCATTCGTGAACTGATGCGTTATATTTTCCGTCATCTCCGAACGCGTTACATCCTGGTGCCACCTGGCGTCAATCCATTGGAATACCAACCAGAAGGGCTATCGCCACGATCACGTCTCACTGCCTGGCTTGTGGTTTTGTGGATCGTCGGCATTATGATTGTTTTGTGGATCGCTTTATCAAGCCGCCAGGAGGTATTAGCGCAGACGGAATTCACTCCCACAGTTGAACACTCTGTCGAATATCCTGGCTATCCTCAAAAGGTAACCCATACGCCTATGCTGACGATGACGCCAACTTTTAGTCTTTCAGAATCGGGATTGATGAAAAAGCCGGAGAATATACAATTATCATCATCCACACCCTTGACCAGCGATCTGATGATCATAACTGTTCCAGCGACGGTAATTGTCCGTGAAACTGTTGTAGTACGTGAAACCATCCCAGGACCGGCGCAACAGGTTGTTGTGACACGACTGGTTCCCCAAAGTTCTAATGGGTCACAGCCCCAGGTTCGCGAAGTTTTCATTACCCAGATCGTCGTCCATACCGCCGAACCAGGTCCAACAAATACGCCGTGGATTGTCACTGCTACGGCTGGCATCCTGCCAATAGCGACCGTTGCGCCTACTCAAACGCCATGGATCATTACCAATACTCCGGGACCAACACAAACGCCATGGATTCGCCACATAACCAACACGCCAGGCCCAACACAAACACCCTGGATCGTCACAGCTACGCCAACATACACAACTATGCAGACCGTTACCGCTACACTGCCGATTAGTGACACCTACACCCCTACGCCAACCTATACTAACACTATCACAGTAACACAGGAGATTACGAATTGATCGATCTATCTATCATCCTACCTGCTCATAACGAATCGAAACGCTTGCCGCGTTGCATGTCGATCCTTGAAAATTGGCTGGTGCAAAACACATTTGAAAAATGCGTTGAAATCATCATCGTTGAGAATGGCTCATCCGATGAAACTTACCAGGTAGCCACATCGTACTGCAATCATTATCCAGCAAAAGTCCGGACAATCACATTACCTATGCGAGGCAAGGGAATAGCAGTCAAAACTGGCATGTTGATCGCAAATGGAGCCATTCGAATGATGGCTGACGTTGATCTGGCAATGTTGCCGCACGCTTCTGATTCAACAGATAAACTGCGAAACGATTGGTGGAGAATGTATTATCTGGCCCATGAATTCCCCGTTGTGATCGGTTCACGCCGGGCGTTAGGAGCAATCATAGACGAACCACTCCACCGCAAATTGACAGGCCTCCTGTTCAATCGCCTGGTACGGTTTCTATTGCCAGATATTCGCGATTCGCAATGCGGTTTCAAATGTTTCAACGGTCTTGCAGCAGAAACATTGTTCAGTCGCCAGGCCATCAATGGCATGGCCTTCGATGTTGAAATTCTCTACCTGGCGCGTCTGTTAGGCATAGAAGTGTTTGAGGTTGGGGTAAATTGGACGCACGATAACGATTCGCGTGTACGGATGGGGCGTGATAGCTTTGCCATGGTTATAGATTTGTTCCGTATCTATTGCATGTATCGCAACGAACCAAAATCGTCAATTCTCTAGACTGGCTCCTGTTAAAATTAGCTGGGTCTTTTCCAGGGGATAATTTTGCAATATCTATTGCGTTAGTTTTCAATAATTACCCGTTTTCGAGCTGAAAAATATCCCGATCTCCAGTGTTTTTGACCTAAAATTGCAACAATAATTGGTAATAATAGCAGATTGCTTTCGATAATAGGAAATTATCTCAAATATTATCGCACGCAGACACGTAAAATGATTATCCCCCAAAGCCCTAAAACTGCAATAATTAGCGTCCTTCGCCTGCCAATCAGCCCAACCAGAGCTAGAGACCAACTGTGAAACGCCAGATACGGAGACAGAAATGGACTTGCAGCCAGCGCAAGGCGCATATCATCGCGCTTCCATGCCAACCATGCAAGCCATATGCCAAACGGCGCACCCCATGGCCATACGTCTTGTGACCAGGTGAAGTGCAACCTTATAACTGGATTCCACAATCTAAGCATCCAAGCCAAAGCCAGTGAAATTGCCACTGGCCCAACGACCAGGAGATATTCCGTCCAGCCGATTCGTAGTACACGTGCACACTGTAACGCAGTTGGGATCATGGATAGATGGGGTTTGATTACCAATAGCCACAGGCCAGACGATACTGGCAAGGTTGCGCCTAATAGCACCGCCCAATCTATATTACCCATTTGCAAGCCATTCATAACTGGCGGAGAGATCATCAATAGCGCTATTTCAACCGGAGTAGCCCCCATGCGTTGGAACGCCCAGGCATAACAAGCGAATCCGATCATAAACCAGATCGCAAAACCAGCCCGCTCTGGCATCCAACCCAAGGCCGATAACGCTATGGCTACCCACGGTGGGTTATAAAATGATTTCACCTGGTATGGATCACTGTCATGGACAATTGCCCGGGCAACCGGATAGAACGTATTATGCCAATCTTTCCCAACCGGTAGAAGCAGCAACGCTAGCAAAAAAGCCAGCGTGCACAATACCATCAGAAGAATAAACTTACTCTGTTGTGGCATTGCGTTTTTTGGTTGTATTGCCAGGTAAGTTCGTCGGGAAACCATCTAAGCACCAATGCCCAAAATCTGAGATCATCAGCCCCCAGACGAAAAATATTAACCATTCTGGCCAGGCATACGGACGCCAAAGCTGTGGCAATTGTGACACGCTGACGCTTTGACTGATCAGGTGTGTCACACTCATACCAAGATAACCCAGGACATACAGATATATTAACCTGACTAAGGTACCGACAAACGGTAAATGTGATAGCCAATGTCGATGGTGTGGTATCAGGCGTGCGTACGGCCACCAGATAAAGCGCCAGGCTGCGCCGATTATCCAATGCACCCGGTAAGCCACATTGTTTGCATGCACCGGGTTTTGAACGTCTAGGTCTGGTGTGATGAGTATACCGGCCAGCATACCGGAGGCGATCGGCAACATGATTGACGCCGGTTGTCCTAAGACCTTTACCGACGCGGCTGTGCTAAGAGCCATGATCAAGCTAATAGCATGGTGTGTCTTACCGTCCGCCATTATATCCACTTATGTGAAAGCTTGATCGCAGTTTAACCCCATGCAGTTACATTTTGTTCAATATCTATTTGTCGGCGGTTAGCGGTTGGCGGTAATTTTGAGAAACAGGGTATATAGCGATTCTGCATATCTTCTCACAATCAGTTACTCTATTTCAACATCATCAGATACTAACTTCAACCTGCGTGGCGCTGAACCTGATGGTATAGAAACTTCGTATGATGTATCACGAACAACAACTACCTGATTTTCAATGCTTTTCATCCATGTTCGTGTTTCATCACGCGTCAAGCCGCGTTTTTTGAACTGCTCATACAGTTTGGTGTGCGATAGTTCTCCATCCAGGTTGTCAAGTGCGTAGCAAAGGATTTCCTCAAGCGTAACATCATGGCTTTGTTTAATTTGCATCGACCGGCCTTCGATGGCGGCCTGCACTATTTCACGAACCATTTGATCGGAGATATATGGCGATTGGATCGTGATTTGCTCCCCAGATTGGTAAATAAACCGGCCTGGAGGTTGAAGGTCTTTCGCATCGCCATTGCCTAAAATCAGCATCGATGATGAAATGCTGGGACACGAAAAAGCCATTTTAGATTTCAGGTTCGTCTTGATTAATGTCGATATAACCTCCTTTGTCGGCGCCTGGGTTGCCACAATAACATGAATTCCGACAGCGCGCATCCGGGCTGCCAGATTCGCTAATAGCGGTTCGGCTTTGCGGCCAACCGCTGGATCAAGTTTGATGTCAGCCCATTCATCGATTAACAAGACAATGCGGGGCAGCTTGTTGTATTTTCTATGTGCATTGTATTTTCCAAATTCCTTATGCCCTGCCTCTTTGAGGATATTCATACGCCGTTCACCCTCGCCGATTAGCCAGGATAGCAGGCCCGGGACAGCATCACGTTCATACACTATACCTGTTTCCGTAATGTCTTCGAGCGACATTAGGTGGGGGATCCCCTCGTAGAATGTCAATTCAAGTCCGCCTTTTAAATCCACCCCGAGAAGTCGTAAATTGTCAGGAGTATTACGGCTGATGAGGGTACATAGGATGACGTTCATCATGTTAGACTTTCCAGCGCCGGTGGAACCGGCAATCAGTAAATGTGGCATAGTTTTTAACGAACGATAGATCATCTTACTATTGGCACTGCGTCCCATCGGTATAGTTAGCTCATCGGCATATTGCGGCCAGACTTCGGTCATCTCCTGCCAGGTAACATGAGATGGTATACCCCTGATACCGCTCTCTCTTTCCACCCAATACCAGGCCCCGTCCTTTTCGTTGTACATGGCAGTAACGCGATGCCCACAACTGACAGATAAATCAGTTAATACATCCTCGGCTACCAGTTGTAATATACCGATCCCGCGCGGCCTGTGAACTGTATCGATTTTGAATCCAATCTGTGCAGATTGTAGACGCACTTCAGTAAAGTTCACAGAGCGAATTCCAGACGTCAATAGATCACGCTCAGATTTTGGGTAGCGATAGCACAGGTCTCGAGCATTTAACGTGTTGATTATGCGATCCCAATATAAATCTGCCTCTTCCATAAGAAAGCGCCTTTGATGCCGCAATTTGGACTCTTCCTGGCGTTTACGCTGTACAGATGGATCAATTTCGCGTTTTCTGGTAGCTCTAACTATACCCCTAATCAATCGGGCAATCCAATGTCTGCTGGACATCCGATGAATAGATTTTCGTAATCTATCGGGTTCCTCTGCCATGTGGAATTGTTGATCCTCTGGGATCAAATCGACGGTTGCGCCGCTTGGGTCTAAGTCAGAGAGATCACCAACTGGAGATATATACACATCACCAGTATGGGATTCGTTCTCACCCCCCTCAGCCGCCTCAGTAATTAGGGTCTTGTTATTTTGTCTACGGAGAACGAACTTGATTTTTGTCATATACCCACACTCCACCATAGAATAATTTACTGTCTAATTCCAGTTTATAAAGCCTTGCATTTGCGATCAAGGTTTGCGCTGCTTGTTCCTCGCAAGCTGGAGATACAGGCGAATCGGCCCAGACGATCCAGTAACGATCTGGCAAATCATTGGACGAGATTTCTACGATGCCTAACCCGGCGCGTGTGACAGTGCTCAGTGATCCAAGCGGCTCTTGTTCACACGGAGAAAGTTTATATTGCGGTCTCAAATCATGTGCGTACCGGTGAAATGTCACAACGGTTGAGTCATTGATATGCAATATCAGGTCGCCAGGTTGCCATTCCAGTCGCATTAGAGCTACCAGGGTTTTTAGGTCGCCCTTGTTTATTGGATTGTAACGATAGTGACCGAACAACCCAGATAATGTCAGGGGTAAAACCAACATTGCTGCATACGCAGTTTGCCACCTCGGACCGCGCGTTAACACATATGCGCAAATGAGGTACAGCGCCCCAGACGATGGCAGCAGCGCCCGGAATAATAATATCGGTACCCATCCTATTGAAACTATAATCGCCAGGCTGAGCGGCGCCAAACCCAATGCTAGCATCATCAATCCACCTGTATGCCTGGTTTGTATAACGCGCACGCATGCTAAAAATGTAACCGATAGGAATGAAATAACTGTCACGATTTTCCACTGATCGGGAGTGGCGAAGCCTAAGAATTGCATGTACAGTGCGTACACCTGCGCACCCCAGGTGATCTGTTGTATCCAGTACCCACCAGAGATAGTGCGCATCTGGCCAACCAGTACCCCAGCCCAGGGCAGCCAAAAAAATACCGCCGTACAAAGCGGCCAAAGCGAGGTAATCTTACGCTCTCTAGCATACAAGATCAACGCTAATACTGGGCCGTAAATCAGCGCGTAGTTATGCGTGTATAGTGCTGTAAGCATCGCCAAGAACACACCCACCGGAGAACGGCGTAAAATTAGCAATACAACCAGTAAGATTTCAGCCTGGAACAATGTATACATCCGGGCTTCCTGGGCATAGTGAATTTGCGCTGAGCTGATCGCCATAAATCCGACCGCACCCAACCTGGCAACATCTGAAAAGCGTAACATATAGCCGATACCATACAGCAACGGTATAGCAGCCAGCGAAAAAAGAGTCGACGGTACTCGCAGCCAAAAATCGCTATCTAATCCCAGGCTGACAAGGCTATGTAGCAGCAGATAATATAGAGGTGGATGCGTGTCGCCTGATAGCGCGATGAGCAGATGGTCAACTGGTAAACTGGCAACCCAGGCGGAAAATGCTTCGTCATACCATAATTCAGCATGACCAAGATCAATCAGGCGAAGTACAGCTCCTAGGGCAAAAATCGACCAATAGATTTTATCGACGCGATTCATAGGCCAATCGCCCCGATCATGGCTTTATGGTTCATGTACAGCGTAAACAAATACATGGCCAGGCCTCCAATCAGGCACGCACGTTTCAACCAGACGCGCCAAGATTCTGGAATCGGCAAATAGTCGATGCTGATCCAGGCTGCCACAATTGCTAATGCATACACAGCCAGGTATACCAGCAATTGATCTCTCTGTTCCAACAACAATAACCAGGCGTTATATTTTTCTGTCATATCACTCCTCAAAATCGATATGGTCTCGTATGATACGCGGCAATAGGTAAATCCATCCACCGCTAGCCATGGCTGTATTGATCTTGGCATGCAACTGCCAACCTATGAACAATCCAGCGATAAAAGGCCATGTTACGATACAACATAACATTATCAGACCTACTGATGGATCTCCGGTGGTTGTCATATCAGCCTGATTCGGAGCGGATGACCTCGCATCCGATCGACATGAACAATGCCGCGCTTTTCCAATCGGCGAACGATAATCCAGCACCACCAATACGATGCATTCAGTTCATTCGTCGAAAAACGCAATAAGGAATTAATTTCCCCATGAATTATTAAATAGTCCAAAATTTGATCTTCAAGCACCGACTGAGAAAACAAAGATTGTTTTATAGTGATTGATTCCATAAAACAATCACTATCACATTAATTTGACATTATCAAGAAACCTGACACAATGGAGTCAAAGCGTGGACGCGATCCAATCATTCATCAATCAAAATCGTTTCTCTGCTTCAACAAAAAAACACTACCGCTACATCTTGAATCGCCTGGATGCCGATGTAATCGATATTACGGCCATATCCGCAGATGATTTGTATAACTGGTTGGAAGCCCAGGGTTGGGGAGATCAAATGCGTTGGCAGGCTTATGCCTGTATTCGCTCTTTTTTACGTTGGACGACCGGTGACGATCATCCAGCGCTCAGACTGAAAATATCACGATCACAGCCAGGTCCTCAACGAAGCCTCGATTCAAACCAGGCAGCGCTTCTAATCGACTCGTTCGACGATTCGGTATTCGGTCTACGCGACAAGGCAATAGCAACAGTTTTGCTTGATACCGGCCTGCGCTGCGCCGAGGTATGCCGCTTGGAATTAAAACATATCGACTTGAAAAAGCGGCTTTTATCTGTTTTATGTAAAGGTTCGCAATGGGGTTTTGGTGCATTTTCGATCGAGACTGCCGATAATATACGCACCTGGCTGGATGTACGTCGGGAGATTGCAGCTTATGGTGTGAGAACCTTGTTTGTTAGCATTAAAGGATTAACTCCTGGAAGTCCGCTCACGCCAGACGGTTTGAATGTGATCGTGCGACGCTGGGGCGTGCGAATCGGCATAAAACTCAGCCCTCACGATTTCCGTCGTGGTTTTGCGGTCATATCGACACAATCTGGAGCGCCATCACGCTTGGTTCAGATCGCCGGGCGATGGTCATCAATCAAGATGGTGGAGCATTACACGCGGAATCTGACCCTGGCGGATTTTGAAAAATATTACCCTGTGAATTCAATACGTCATCGAAAAAACGAGTAGCGTCTGGTTGGCCGTTCGATCCGGCCCGGGGTCACTGAAGGATTATTCAAAGTTTATTTGCATAATGGTAATAAACTGGCTGATGCGATTCGAAAAGTAGAAAAACGGAGAACATCATGACCGATTTAAAACCTGCTGACCTCGAACATATCTCCCACACGCAATTGATAAACTTAGTTAAACGTGGTATTGTTAGAATAGACATGCTAACAACTTTACCTATTAACGCGATGAGCAAATACGACACACCAGAATATCAGCGACATTCCAACGTGCGAGGAAAATCTATTTCAATTCGCGAAGCCTCCCGTAAATATAATGTTCCTAATCCAACTATCAGCAGGTGGGTTCGACGAGGCTTAATAAAAATTATTGCTCGCATTAATAATAAAATTATGATTGACGAGGCCGATGTAGCCTATTGCGCTGATATTCGTTCTCAAAATCCAGGGGCTGGGCGCTGGTTGTTTAACCCCGATGGTACTCCCTACATAAAATAATTAATTTTATGGAGTGATTTTTGTCACTCCATTTTTATTAATTATATTAATGCTACAGGTTATTGACATCCTGTAGCATTAATGCTATTATCTCATTAGCTTTCCAACCGAGACAAACCAGGGCGTCCCTGGTGGCAACCTTCCCCCCGGCAGGACACCTCGACGGTTGGAAAGCCAGGACAGGTTGGGGGGCGGCTGGTCTAACCGCCCCCCGAAAGGAGGATGAAATGCACCTCACGATCACAGATAATCAGGTTTTACGCGACAACCAACCGGTAGTTATTATAGATAGCCTGCCTAATGCTGTGATCCGCCAGGTCATCAACGATTTAGCCAAATCACTCAAGCGCGCCGGGTATTGTATTAACGACCAGCGCACTAAACGACCGCAACAATGCGATTGCGGAAAGCCCACCGCTTTTCCCAATGGTAATTATTGCGCCGATTGCCTGCGTGAGAAGCGCGCCAAAAACGCCCGACAGTTCTGGTCACGATGAATGATCCGCTGATCGCACAGGTGCAGGCCGATCAAGCCATGCGTCGCTATTATCAATCGCTAGGTCCTGCGGTTCTGATACCAGGTCTACAGGCTATAATCACCGGTATTCTGGCAGGAGGTGCCATTGGCTCGCTGGCCTGGCTGGTAGATTACACCAACCCATGGCGTGTATGGTTGTTCGGCACATTCAGCGCTCAGGCGTTATCCTGGACAGCGGCCATTTTTCGCTGGATGGCCATTATTCACACGTTGGAATCCTGGTCGCCGAATAACGACCAGGCATCATCGGTAACTAACACAACTACAAATGTCGAAACATTACGCTTGGCTGTAACACAGGACAACAGAATCCAGATATTCAACCTGAATATCGATCCCCAGCGTATCTACCAGGCGGCTGCATTGGTCACTGATGGCGCATCGTTTACTGAGCGCGATCTGACAGGCTCCGGGCGCCCCCTCTCGCAGAGCGAGTTCCGACAATTGCGTGATGAACTTATCCGGCGTGGCTTTTTGCACTGGCGCAATCCAGCCGAACCTCGCCAGGGCACTGAGCTTACCGCTGCTGGGAGACATTTATTCCGTCAATTGGCGGTAATGAACCCCCTCACCCATTCGCTAATTCCTGCGGAACCGTAGGCAGCACGCCGCCTGTCCGCATGCACGCAACCGCACGCAAGGAGCGATATGAATATATCCGATCTGAAATTTCATCAACATGTGGTAACCCCGGTTGGCCCTGGCATCGTTCAGGGAATAACCGGAGATGGCAAGGTAATGATATCGCATAAACCCGTTGATCTACCCATAGAGCAACGCCCACCAATCGTCGGTATCTGGGTGTTAAAGTATTACACCCCAGATCAATTAAGTATTCAAAGGAGCTAGCAGTCATGAAAACAAGGGACGAAGTAGAAAATCTTAAGAAGTCTTGGGAAAAAGATCCCATATGGGATTTCGTTACAGCCGTAAATCGCCAGGCAATCGCGCTGGAAGGCATTCTAAATATTCTGGAATGTTGGTGGCATAACAGAATATGACCGCAATCACCATTACCATAGCTAATCAAAAAGGTGGGGTCGGGAAGACGACCACAGCCGTAACCATAGGACATGCGCTGGCAATGCGTGGTATTGCGACGTTGATCCTCGACGCCGACCCACAGGGTCATGTTGCATCCAGCCTTGGCTTGCAGAAGTCGCCCGGGTTATACCGCCTGATCTTCAACCAGGATCCGATCAGCGATGTTCAGCAACAGGCGCGTGATAATTTATGGATTGTGCCGGGCGATAAGCGCACCGAGCAAGCCAAGCACTATCTGACCAGCCTGGATTTTCGTGAGCATGTACTAGCTTCTGCGTTAGTCGCCGCGCCACAAGACGTCATCTTGATCGACCTGGCCCCCAGCCTGGATATACTGCATATAGCCGCGCTGGCCGCATCAGACTGGCTGATAATACCAACCCGCTGCGACCATCTCGCCATCGATGGGGTGAATGAAATCTTGCGCACATTTGCCGAGATCGCTAACCGCGGAGGTCAGCTACAGGGTTTCAACATCTTACCCACATTCGTCGATCGAACAACTAGCGAAACACGCCTGCAATTAAAGACTATCAGCCAGGCGTTCCCATTGCAAATATGGCCGTTTATACCGGTAGATACCAGATTGCGCGAGGCTGCCGCTCATGGTCTCAGCATCTTGGAATATAGTCCATCGGCTCATTCGGTCCGCGGCGTCCAGAATGGATCAGGCAGTCATAGCAGAATAGGCGGTTACATGAATGTTGTCAATCGCCTGATCGATTTGATAAAGGTATAAAGGTATAAAGGTATAGCCGTCGTGAAAGGACAGCGCCAGCCAGCCATCGACCCGGCTGTATCTGCGTTGATAGATAGCATGGAAAAATCGCGCGCCGAGCGCGCCCATCCGATGGCTGACCGTAAGCGCCAGCGTAAGGAGCGCGAGAAAAACGCAAAGCGCAACCGGGTAATGCTCGACCTTCCACCAGAACTAGAGGCGCGGCTGGTTGCCCTGGCTCATAAAATTGAATGTCCGATTAGCCAGGCGGCAGCCTACTTGCTGGCTATTGGCCTGTCTGAGTTAGATGCCGGTAGGGTAGATCTGCGTGCTAATCGAAAGCCATCAAAAAGCCCGAAATTCGCCTGGAATCTTGACCTGGCGGAAATTCTCGAAAAGCTGCGCTAAGGGGCACCCTTGCGACATTTACAGGGGCACCCCTTAACGGTGTCCCTGTAAATACGGTAACGGTGTCCCTGTAAATACGGTAACGGTGTCCCTTAATCGCACAGGAAGCCCTACAAGGCGTTTATTTGAACCAATACGTATTATATAACTCACATGGCTGTATTGGTAGATGTGATGCGAAATGTTACAACGCCACCTCTCCGAATGGAAAAGGCCTTACAAAAGCAACGGAAAACACACGAGATTATATGCAAAATTGGATTAAGGATTATGAACAACTTCATAACGAGAAATTCGATTGGAAGATTCCAGGCGTAGTACGGCAATTAGTTCTTTTCTGAGGTCACTATGTCGATTCGTCACATGTCACGCATCTGGGAGAGTTCTAAACAATCAGGCAGCGCGCTGCTGGTGCTTCTAGCTATCGCCGATATGGCGAATGATGATGGCGTCGCCTGGCCATCGATTGCCACACTATCACGTAAATGCCGATTGTCAGAACCACAAACTAGACGTCTTTTACGAAAACTGGAAAACGATCAGGATATTGAGATTACCATTTTTAGGGGGCATAAAAGCAATATATACAAACTTCCAACCCTCTCATCCACGCGAGGGTTTGAAAATAGAGACCTCGCGCCCACGCGAGGTAATCCATCAGTTAACCATCAGATTAACCGCGAATTGGATAATTATCCATCCTCATCATCCTCATCTACAGATGCCGCCGCTGATGAACGATATAAACTGTTGTTAGCTGCTGGAGTTCAGAAACGATCGATTGAAAAAATCCTGGAAACAGACATCAATCTTGACGACATACTTGCTGAACTGGCGCGCTGCTACGATCCACGCCACAATATACGCAAGCCTGAGGTAATCCTGAGCATGAATCTCATTTCTGGCAATAGGCCATCCGGTCAATATTACAGCGATGATACCCGGGTCCGCTTTATTCCTGAGGAGATCCTGAAACGCGCGGATATCGAATACGAGATCATTTATGACGATCCGTTGCAGCCTGAAAATTCTCTAGCTGAAGAAAAACCAACCGCCGGTGAGATCGACACGGCAGTGCAGGCCGCCTGGCGCCTCGTGACCGACGATCTGCGCCACGAATTACCAATAACGACAAGCAGGAAATTAGACCAGATATGGCTCTACGATTATTCATCCGCAAATTGCCTAATGACATTAGCGTCCAGTGAACAAAACTACCTAGATTGGGTGCGCGAACGATTGTCGACTACTATTATCCGCATGATGACAGGGATAATAAATCAGGATATACGGTTAGATTTTGTGTGTATAGATGGCTATAAAACGTAAAGATTATCCTCCTAATTGGCATGAATTGTCACGTTATATTCGTGTAAAACGCGCCGGTGAACGTTGTGAATGTACTGGTGAATGTGGTCTAAATCATCCAGATGGTCGTTGCGATGAACTAGATGGGTTTAAAGCCAGGTCATTCAGGGGAAATGTCATGTTGACCGTTGCGCACCTGAATCATGACACCACCAGCGCTGATCCTGATAACCTGCGAGCAATGTGCCAACGTTGTCATTTGCGTTATGACATTGATCATCACGTTACCAATGCTAAAGCCACGCGCAATCGAAAGCGCCGCCTGGAAATGCTGGAAGCCGGTCAATTGGAATTGCTATAAACCGATGTATCTGAAACAGTTACGATGTCGCAACTGTGGTTGTCACTACACGGAGATAATCCAAGACCAATCAGGAATATCATCGATCGAAGTTTGCCTGGGCTGCCAGGCCCCCCGCAAAGATTTCATCCCTGATCCACATTCAGCCATATGCAAAGTCATATTTTTACAACCGTATGAGATAAGAGAGGCAAATAAATAATGGCACCGCCAAAAAAGATTTTCTTATTCAACAAATTCAGTATAACGAATCGAATTGATCTATGCTATTTTTAATCCATGAGGCAGGTACTCGCAATCATGCTGCTAGTTATTATCATCCTAGCGCTGATAGGAAGTGTTTGCGTCTCAACCACTCATGTCTATGCTGCCAAAGAAACCGGAACGCCTACCCCAACCACAGATACCGGCATCAGACCTACCGATATTCCGCCAATCCCCTCGCCAACCCCTAAAAAGGACGATTCAACGCCTACTCCCTGGGTAGTGATTCTGATTACCGCCACTCCCGATAAAAAGCCCCCTACCTGGCAAATTCCCGACCTGGACAAGAAGATCAAATATAAGTCCAACGGCGCTGTCGGTTTTCAGAACTTGAGCGACACATCGCTTTTTATGTCACCTGTTCCAAAGGAGATCGATGATCGAATTACGGTATTCATGGATTGGTTAATACAGCGACAACGAGAATACTACGGTTTTTCTGGCAAGTATGCTCAAATGTTAATCACCCATTACTTGCTGCCAGCCGATGGAATTCACCAATACCCTGATGGCTGGTTCAACCACCCTACTGACCAACAATATGCCTGGCCTGATCTAAACGCCATCCAATTCGAGCCAATGCCCGTGGCGATCCACATCGACGTTTACAACGGCCCTGAGGGTATCGGTTTTGTCAGTTGTTTTTCGTTGCTACTGAGCGGATTTCCATATCAGCGCTGCGTCAATTACGGCCCTGAGGCTCTGCGTAATCGCCCCTGGTCGCCGCTAGAGGAGGCGATCCAGTGAATCGTTATCAGTGGTTATTGGTTTCAGTCCTTTTGCTGTTTCCGCTCATTGCATATCTAGCCAATGCACCAATTGTCCTGGCTCAAGCAACGAATACCCCGACACCAACTGCTACACCAATGAAATCAGCGGAGTGGAAGCAAAACCTTGTTGGCTGTTGGTCCTTAGATGAATCGTCAGGGACTCGTTACGATATGGTAGGTCCCAACCATTTGACAGATGTCAATACTGTCGGCAGTGTGACAGGAAAATTTTCAAATGCGGCGTGGTTTGACTCAACGAGTAATGAACATTTGGTAAAAATGAATCCTATCGGTTTGAATATCAATAATTCGAATATTACTATTGCGGCATGGGTATATCCAACAGGAACATTCGTAAGTTATATGACAGTAGTAGCAATGAATAATTTTACAAATGGTTGGAGGATGTATCTAAATAGATGGGATCCTCCAACGATAAATGTTAGTTATTCTATGAATTCATGGGCTTTACTGATTGTGTCGATAAATTATGAAAATTCGCAAATCATATTCAGTATAAATAATATTGATTCAGTTGGAATCCCAGTTAGTATAGACACAAGTGGGTTTAATTTTTATATTGGTAGAACTGGCGGATGGAATTATTTCTTCAATGGTTATATCGATGAAGTGGCTATCTGGCATCGCGCATTAACCTCTGGTGATCGCTATCACCTTTACAACAACGGCACAGGCCTTAGTTGCTATCAGTTATTGGCCGAAGGGACGCCAACTCCAACTCCTACTCCGTCTGGATCGATGAAAGTTGAATTATCGTCAGGCGACTGGATGACCATTGATCGAAGCATCAATTACGGTCAGATCGCTACCGTTATAGTGATTTCTGGCCTGTTGCTGCTGGCCGTTGTTTATTTAATAGTCAGGTTTGGTAGGCAATGGCTCTGATCAATGACATAGCGCAATTATTGGTGATGATATGTTTAGGCGTTTTCATATCGGCTATCATCGTATGGATACCGATTATGTTTGTAACTGGCTTATATCGTCTGCGAATCTACACGGAGGATGATTAATGCCAATTCGCGAATTCACGAATCTACAAGAGGCGCTCCTGTTTGTGTTCGGACCGGTCATCCTATGGTGGCTAGTCATGTTGGTTGTGATCTGCGTGATCATAGCCATTTTGATTCCGCTATTTTCGGTACTGCACAAGATCAACGGAGGTGAATAAGTCAATAATTATAAATATCGAAAAACCTGGCCCGGCGCAACGGCGCGCCGGGCCTAAGTAGCCAGCCGCATTTTTTCCTAATTTGGAGGATCACATGTCCCTTTCATTTTCTGTTGACTGGCCGGGAATCTTTCAAACGGCGTCGTCGATCATCAATGGCCTTTTTCCTGTCTACATGGTGCCGCTAGGCCTCATGCTTGGCGTGGCTGTATTGGGCCTGATCGTACGCGCTTTTAAAAGTGTCCTGGGCAATCGCTTCTAGCGATACGATCGACATAACCGGGCAGCGTGGATCCATAAACTATGCTGCCCGGTTATTATCATGGGAAAATCTGACCGCCTCTCGTTGTCGATAGTCGCCCTGGGCCTGGGCGTTATCATTCCGTTGTTTCTGCTGATAGGCAGTTTACCATCGAGCGCGCTAGCCCAGGGAGGTGCTACTCCAACCCCGACAAGTGTCGTCTGGTTGGGATCTGCTATATCGGGTTCTGGATCACGAGCAGCTGGTCAAGATGCAGTGAATCTGCTGCTGAATTATACTGTTCCCAGCAACAACTACGGGTATGGATATGTTGTGCTTCGTAAAAGCGACACGGGCACCTGGCAGCATGTTCGCACTACCGGTGATAACCAGATTGATCCAAACAGCGCTGCATGCTGGTTTAAGGCTAACCTGGCCAATGCACCAGGCTTTGGCGGCAATGATAATAATTACTGGTGTAATTGGGCTATAACCCAGATCGTTCAACGTGGATATACATTATCTGGCAATATTAACGCTGCTTGGTCAGATTCGGCATACTCGCCAGGCAGCACGGTATCCGCCGGTGAACGTATTACATGCCCAGATTATCAATATGGCCAGGATGGCGTGCAATGCAAAAATGGATCGTCGTCTCATGAATTTTATGTCTTTCCGTTGTACTACGGTTGGCCACCCCAACCAACTGTAACACCTACTGTAACGTCAACTATGACGCCGACGATCCCGTTAACTTGTACAAATGTTCTAGTCGATGGTGGAATGGAGCAATTCCAGATTTCGTCAGCATGGACGCAGTGGGGATATGCTGAAGGGATTTCTAAATTTGGTAGAATACCTACCTCGCTAATGGATAGCGTGTTGAATGGCGGCCCAGCATGCGAATCGCGATTCCAATTGATCGGATGGTGGCCTAATTTGTTTTCCAGCCCAGTGAATTATGGCCAGAAAATATACCAGGATTTCGATTGGCCTGGCGGTGATATGTATTGGAAATTTCAGGCTCGATCTAATTATCGATTGCTGCGCTTTGGTGAGCATAGCGATGCTAGAGCAGAGGTATCTATACAATATGTCACAAATCAGGGTTCTGAGCGTGTGGCATACCCATATGATACTCTAATTAATGAGCCAATTCCAGAGGATTGGAACGAATATAGCGGTGTCATTGAGGATGTACCAGAAGGCATATATTCTATCTATCTAGATGGCAGATATCAAAATGCTAATGATATCGATAGGTGGACTGTATATTTTGATGACGTAGCAATATCCAATTGTCCACTTGTTGGCAATTGCACATTACAAACAACACCGGTTTATACACCGACTTCAACTGTTGCTCCATGCGATATTCCTGATTTATTGAATCCAGACTTTTATGATGATGCCAATAACGTTACTAGCTTAGCATATTGGTCATATGCTAGCAATGAAACATTTGCATTAGATCCAGCGGCTATACCAAATGGTGATAACTACGAGGGAGTCATCGCGGTTGGCCATAATATAGGCATCCGCCAGAACTTCAGAATAACGAATATATGCGGAGATGGCATGTTGTACGTTCGCACGCGTGGATCTGGAGGCGCAATTATATCTCTACGAAACCTAGATACAGGTCAGGAATATACCCAACCAGGTTATGATTATGGGTTTATGATCATGAACTATGGGTTAGTTGGATTTCGTGTACCTCCTGGTAATTATCGATTGAAAATATTACCGTGGTCCAGCAGTCAACAATATAGTTACTTGTGGCTGGATTATGTTTGCCTAAAGATGGGTGACTATAGTGGCTATAGTGAATGTGAGGACGAAAGCGGGAATACAACGGCCACATCCAGCGTAACTCCTGGAACCCCAATACCAACTCCAACACCTCGACCATCAAGAACCCCAACACAAGGACCGACCAAAACACCTACACCGACAAATACAGCAATTCCAACAATTACTCCATTCCCCACATGGACACCGAAAGCCACATGGACCGCATCAGCAATCCCACCAACACGTACATCAACGCCAACATATCCACCGACCAACACATCGGCTCCTACCCATACGGATGAACCAACAGATACTCCA
>JAOZHV010000063.1 GCA_026014725.1 Candidatus Bathyarchaeota archaeon
CTATTTAAAGTGCAAATAGAGTTGGTTGTGCAGTTTATTCTGTATGCGGTAAAGTTTATTTTAGCTTAGTTACGCGGTTGAATGCTTGCGTTTGAGAAGCAGATATGCTGAGGCGGTTAGTATTCCTATAACTGTTGCTGTTGCCGCGGTTACGGCGACTGCGTTGTCAACTGGCAAGCTTGCTTCGGCAAATTCTTCGCTTTCTTGCTGTTGCGCTGTTGAATTAGAATTGCATGCGGCTGGTCTCATGAGCGGGTATCGGTCTGCGTTGTTCTCGTTGATGAAATAGGGTGTGTCGCCGACCCCAGTGCTTCGAATCTCAGTGGCGTTTGGATACCGTTTTGCGTAGTCGCTCCAGTAGTTGCCTTCTTTGCCGTCATCCCAGAAATTGCTGTTGCCGGGTGCAAATTTTGGCATTTCTGGCTCTGGGGTTGGGGTAATTATGGGGGTTGTGGTGTTCCATCGTGGAGGTTTGTTAAGTCCTGGGTATGTCCATATGCCTAAGACGCTTGCTTGAAGTGCTTCTGTGATGCTGTTGTTTATGAAGTTGTTGTGGTGGATGGTGTTGTTTCCTTGGGAACCTTCTAGTCTTATGCCCCAGCCAGTGTTCTCTGTTATATTGTTCCAAGTGATTGTGTTTTTATTCGCGTTGCTGAGCCAAATGCCTACGTTGTTTCCTGTGATGTTGTTTTCTGTGATTATGCCTGGGCCGTAGCCGAATCCGATTCCGCAGCCCTTGTTCAGCGTGGCGTTGTTTCCAGCGACGGTGGAGTCTTGAATATCGTGGAAGAAGATTCCGTTGCCGCCGTTTCCTGTCACGTGGTTTTCGGTGACGGTGGCGTTGATTGTGTAGTAGCCGAAGTTTACGCCGTCTTTCGCGTTGTTGGCTATTTCGTTTTTAGTGATAATGTTGCTGTTTGAGACATACTCGAGACTGATGCCGTATCCATTGTTGTTGCTAATGCGGTTGCTTGAGATAACGTTGCCGTGAGAATACCTGAGAGCGATGCCTTCCAGATTATTGGTTATTACGTTTCCGCTAATCGTTGAGTCGTTTGTGTTGTGAAGCAAAACGCCTTGTACGTTGCCTGCTAAATTCAAGCCCTGAACTGTTATGCCGCTGCAGTTTTTGAGCATCACCCACCCAGTGCCAGAGGGTACAGTTTTATCGTGCTGGTTAACCCAATAGCAAACTGGTTTGCCGTTCACCGTGTTCGAAGTGTCAATGTCGTTGGCATTGGCGCCGCTGTCAAAAATGCTGCCCGCGTTATTCCAGAACTGGTTTCTCCTGAGCACATTGTTCCCAGGAGAAGAAAGCCCAATGCCGTAGGTGTTGTTTTCAAAGTAATTATCTGAGATTTGGTTGCCTTCTGAAAAATCGTAAAGCGCGATGCCATAAGTATTGTTGATGAATGTGCTCCCAGTGACCGTGTTGCTCCTCGCGGCGGTCGGTTGGCCATAATTCAGCCAGGTGAACTTGACCCCATACGCAAAATTCACTATCCGCATGTTTTGAATTACCACGTTGCTTCTCTCTTGGAGAAAAACGCCGGCGCCGCTGCCGCTGCCTCGGAGAGTGTAGCCTCCTCCATCAAGCACTATTCCGTCGCGTAGAATTACAATTGTACAGTAGATGTCGCCCGTAAGGGTGTAAACGTCGCCGTTCCGCTGAATCAAATTGGTTCCTGTGACGGTGCCGCCGCTGGTTATTTGAATGCCCGCTGGAATTGGGTCTGGAAAGAAATTCGCAGATGACGACGCCACAAGCAGCATTCCTAATATTAGCATGAAAAGTAGAAAGGAAGTGAAAGCGAATGTTGGCAGCGGCTTCATTTCACGCCACCAACCAACACAATGACAAACAAGATTTTAACACTTACGGAAAATAGATACGTAAAATTCAGCGGCAGCAGCTAGTTTCTGAATGAGCAAATACTCGATGGTGCGGCTTGAGACAGGAAACTCAATTAACCTCTCCCGCTAAAATAAAGGCACTGGTTAGAAATGGGGCTAAAACGAGACTTAACC